>NZ_CAJCKK010000005.1:0-243903 GCF_903970865.1 Bacillus sp. ME78 | reverse complement strand
TCTTTACTACATGGTGCCCAGATTGCGTACGTATGGACAACTTTATCGGAGATGTAATGGAAGAGTTCAATAAATTTGAATGGTATTCTATTAATAAAGATGAGTTTCCAAGTATCGCTGAAGAATATCAAGTAATGGGTATTCCAAGTTTACTTGTATACCAAAATGGTGAGAAGTTAGGCCACTTACATAGTGCTAACGCAAAAACTGAAGAGCAAGTTACTGAGTTTTTAGAAGCATACTAAAATAAAAGCCCTCTGGAAAATATTTTTCAGAGGGCTTTCATCTATTTTCATACTTATCTTTTGACGTTTTTCATCGTTTAATGAATTACACCTTGTCATTATAAGAATAATACATAGTAAGAAAAGTATTCGTTTCTTCATCCATCTACCCTCCTATCTCTTTAGTAAATAAACTCCAATTCGGTTTACACCCTGACTTTGTACTTTTCAACATATTTTTCCTTCACGAAACTTTGTTATCCCCTTCTTAAAAAGCTATAAAACGTCAACAATGTTTGTATAGACCCACACGACTTTCGTTTGATACTCTATTTATAGAAAGAATTCCTTTAAAGAAAGGTGAGTGATTACAATGGATACTCTTTCTCATAAAGAAGCTGATAAAGGTGCTATTGTCAGCATTATGGCCTACATATTTTTATCCTCTATGAAAATCATCATCAGTTATATTACCCTCTCTAGTGCATTACGTGCTGACGGTTTAAATAACTTAACGGATATCGGTGCTTCTTTAGCAATATTAATTGGTCTAAAAATATCTCGTAAACCTCGTGACCCAGATCATCCGTATGGGCATTCGCGGGCCGAACAAATCGCATCACTTGTTGCGTCCTTCATTATGGCAACAGTCGGATTAGAAGTTGTTATTAGTGCCATTCAATCTTTCTTAAATCCGAAACAAGCAGCACCTAATGTACTCGCTGCATGGGTTGCTCTATTTTCTGCTGTCGTTATGTACTGCGTGTATTTGTATACGAAAAAAATTGCAGCACGAACAAAAAGTAAATCATTAGAAGCCGCTGCAAAGGATAATTTATCAGATGCACTCGTAAGTATTGGTACTGTAGTAGGTATTGTCGGTTCTCAGTTCCAAATGCCTATTTTAGACCCTATTGCCGCTTTAATTGTTGGTCTTATTATTTGTAAAACTGCATGGGAGATTTTCGTAGAATCTTCTCATATGCTAACAGATGGAATTGATCCTGATAAAATGGAGGAATACGCTGATGCTATTGAACATATTGGCGGTGTGGAAAACATTGTAGATATTCGAGCACGTATGTACGGGAATCAAACGTACGTTGATATTACAATTGAGGTAGATGCTCGTATGGATGTTGGAGAAAGTCACTGTATTACTGACAATATCGAGGCTATGCTTCGCAAAAAGTTCGGAATTTACCATGCACACATTCATGTTGAGCCAATGAAAAAAGAACCTATTATGACATAGGTTCTTTTTTTATGAACGTTTTATGAAATATAACACATAAAACGAGCCAGCTACCGCCAGCTGCCCATCCTGCTAATACGTCAGATGGATAGTGCACGCCAAGATATATTCGGCTAACTGAAATAGATAATACAACAAAGCTTGCTATAAGAATAATTAATAATTTTTTATGCAATGAAATACGATCTTCAGTAATTGTGACGTATGCAATAAATCCTAAAAAAGCAGTAGCATTCATCGTATGACCGCTCGGAAAACTATATCCAGTTGCAGTAACAAGCTGCGTGACATCAGGTCTTGCTCGTTCGTACCATAGTTTAAGCATACTGTTTAAATAACGAGATCCGTAGTAATTAATTGTTAGAAGTAACGCACTAAGCAACTTTTTTCTAACGAGAAAATACATTACAAGAATAATGAGTAATGGAAAATATATTCTTTTGGAACCGATAAAAGACACCCAAGTAAAATAGGTCGTCAAATAATCGTTTCGAAAGCTTTGAATAAAATGTGCGACTATATTGTCAAAATTCTCAATACAAGCGGTATGATACGAAAGTGATAATACGACAAAACAAATGAGTAACGTAAAACTTAGCAAATATAAATGTCGATATCGTTTCACATACATAACCTCACTATGCAAAAAAATGGAGCGGTTGTTTTAGTTTTCCTCTCCATTTCTTTTTTATGCATAGTTTATTAAAAAATATAATTATTAATTTTTTGCTTCATTTCAGGGATATCTTCTCTTGTTACGGTAAAACGAATCACCTTCTCATCAAGATCAAGCGCCTCAGCGAATAATCCAGCTAAACCACGGGATTTTCTATCTACTTCCATAATAATTTCTAGTCGGTCGTATGCACGTGGCAAGATTAATAATTCTAATTCATCTAATTTCCCATAATGCTCTCCAGAAACCGGAATAAACTCAAATTCTTGTGCGAATGGAACTTGCTTACGTAATCGATGCGGTAATTCTTCACATTCTATATGACGTGCTTTAAACCCTAATTCATTTACACTATTTAAAACACTACTTAATAATGCATTGGGTAACACTTGAACGTAGTCGCGGTCACTTGGGTCTATACTACGTTTAATATCAAGACCTGTATGAATCCAAACCGTTTTCATACCAAGTGTAAGTGGTGCTTCAATTGGCATTGGAAAAGAAAATGGAATTTCAACTTTTTCATTCGGTTCTACAGAAAAAGGTTCTGTTAAGCGTACTCGCTCTAAATCATATGTTGCTGTTACTTTTTTATCATCCACTTCTCGTACATACGACGTCGATAATGTTAAGTAAATGCTTTCAATTTGTTGGCTAACTGAACCTCCAGTTATATGAACCTTTCCAACTATTTCTTCCCCAACAATATACTCATCTTTTTCAAGAACAGTATCTACCTTTGCACTTCCAATACCAACGCTTGCTAAAAACTTTTGAAACATGGAGTCTCCATCCTCTCTAAAGCAGAAGCTACATCTTGTTTTAAATCTTGTACATTCTCATAGTACGGCGTTTTTATTTGTAACATTCGCATAAGCATTTCGCGATTATAATTTTCCAAAGTTAATTCTTCGTACCATGGTTTTTCCTTTTTTTCATTAGATTCATATCCTGCATATAATAAAAATAATGAGAAATGACCGAGCGCATAAAAGTCACTACGAAAGTGAACTTCTCGCATCAAAGCTTGTTCACCTTCGTAAGTTGTAGCTCGCTCATCATCCTCACCTTTCCATTTAGCCAATCCAAAATCAATAATACTAATTTGATTTTCTTTCATTAGTATGTTTGGAATGCGTAAATCTCGATGAATAATGCCTTCACTATGAAACACCGATACAATTTCTAATATTTTATATAAAATCTCAAAAACTTCACGTTCTGTATATACATACCCATCTATGAAAATATAATCTTCAAAATTTTTACCAGGCATGTACTCCATTACAAAGAAGCTCTTTTTCTCCCATATGAAATGATCATATAGACTAGGAATTGCATGATGATTCAATGTTTGTAAAATCATTTTCTCTTGTTCAAATGATTTTCTACCAGACTCATATCTTTGTTTACTTTGTCTTAATTGTTTTAAGACTTTATATCTATTTATTTGTAAATCATTAACGACATATGTAACCCCATAACTGCCCATTCCAATTACTGATTCAATTTTATAACGTTCTGCAACAATTGTATTTTTTCGCAGTGGTCTATCAAATAAAGCTAGTACACGATGCCATTTCATCAGCTACTTGAAAAGAAGCTACGGCTTTTACGTTTTCTTTTATAATGTTGATGTCCATAACCAGATGAACGTCGTTTATAATCGCTACTTGAATACGAGCGCCCTCTACGACGATAATCACTACTTGAATACGAACGATATTTTTTCTTTCCTAATAAAGAATCAATAATTTTTTTGAACATTCCTTCACCTCTTGAGTAAAATTTCCTTTTCATTATACCAATAATTATTGACTATATTTGTGACAGGTTTGTAAAGAGTAAAAAACGACGAGTTATGCCCGTCGTTACTTTCATTCATCCTCTTCATCAAAAACTTCATCAATCATACATTTCTCTAATAAATACTCAAATGTAATATCTGCGAGATCTTCAATTTCTTCTCGTTTTGGGACGTACCCTCTTTCAATTAGTTGCTCATAAAAAAACTCCGCAATCTCTTCCGTATCAATCACGACTTCAATTTCCTTCATGAGCATCACTCCTTTATTTCTGTTTTATGAAAAAATCTCAAAATTATGTATATGAGATTAGAAAAATAGATTTTATTTTTTTATAGGTCATAAGCTTTGGACGAGATGCATACGATTGTAGTACAAGCTATTCAAAGGGGGAAACAATAATGGAAAATCAATATGAAGTAGGACAAACAAAAGAAGAGTTCATGCATGAAGATCAATGGGCAGACTCTCTTATAAAGTGGCTTTTTATTTTTTTAATAGTTGTAGGCATACCTTATACTGCATATGTTGTTGTTCAATTTATTCTCTCTTTCTAGTTAACTATTTTTTCTCTGTCAATTTAACTAAATAATTATGAACAACATCCATTACAATTTTATATTCTTCATCTTTAAATGTATCGAACAATAATTGATAATCGTTATAAATATCAAGTAACCCATCAATGATTTCTTGACGATTCGTCTTAACACTCACTTTTTTCGAGTTGTTAATTGACTTTAACTTACCTAAATCTAATTTATTCATACCTGCTTTATCTTGTTTCAGTTTCTTCAAAATTGCATTTGCCGTTTGAGCATTCGCAAGTAACGTTAAATCTGACTCATCCGCTTCTAACCATTCACCATCCGTAATCCGTGACAATTCATAAATTGTATCTTCCCATGCGTCATTCTTATATCTCCATACTTCTGTACGAAAACCAACAATACGGAAAACATCTTTATCATATCCAGTTACTTGCACAAGATCACCAAACGTGAAATTATAATTTAATTCAATCCACTCCGTATCGCCCTTTTTCATATCTTGCTCTGTAACGTGCTGCAATGTTTGCTCTACGTAAAATCCATCGTGATTATTGACTTCGTATACATAAACTCCATCTAAAACCTTCATATTTGTGATTTTCCCAACGGTTCCATATAGCGTAATCACGACTATGTCCCCTACGTTGTATTTAGGTTGTTTTTTTCTTGCCATCTCTATCTCTCCTTTTTTTGACGTCGTGATTTTGATATCAGTATATGCAACCTACATAAAAACGCTTATCACAGAAGCTTATATTCATAAATTTTTTCAATAAAAATTATAATCTTATAAAATTTACGTTACACTCAAAAGAAAGCTAGTAACTAGACTAGCTTTAAATCAACAAATTTCATAATAAAAAACATACAGAATACTTCACTTTAAACAAAGTAATGTATTCTGTATGTTTTCAAATAGTTTTTATCTATCTTGTATGTATAAATCCCAGGCTTCATCAAATATAGACATACTTTCTAGCATTCCGCTCAACTCTAAGTATGAACTAATTTCATCATAGTCTTCAGATTGCTTCGGAAAACTTAAATCATCATACATCGCCTCTGCTAAATCTGAAATTTCATTTCTAAATAAAGCTGCACGATGCTTCATCATATAATGGTAAAATGTCTTTTTCAAAAATATTCCCTACCTTTCTAACTTGGGTACATTATACAAGGCAAAAAAGAAAAAAACCAGCATAAAAGCTGGTTAAAAGTCGAAATAATTTCTTTTTAATAGACGCGGTCTTCCCATTAATTCTTCATACGTTAGTTGTTTTGGTAAATCTTTCGTGTAAATTAAAAATAATTGATCTTCAATTTCTTTTACTGTATGGTCTGATTGATAGTCCATCCCGCACGAGGAACAAGAAATACATGGTGTCTTTTGGATTTCAATGGCTTTCGTACCATCTGGTAATTCCCAATATACAGTATTCAAGCTTTCTTTCGCTTCTGTACTGTCACACCACATACAATTCATACTGCATCACCCTCAGTTTTTTTGTCGTTTTCTTCTAATTTAGCCATTTGTGCTTGATATTTTTTATCTTTTAATTGATCACGTTTATCACGTTTATCTTTTAAAGATGCATGAGTATCATTATCTTCATAGTCTTTACGACGGTTCATACGCTGTAAGTCGTCTGGAACGAGGTTAAATTTCTTATCGCTCATAAGACCTGCGATACCAACATCTGAACGTTTTTCTTCGTAGTTCGGATAAATCTCTTTAAAGTATCCTTCCGCTCTTCCTGGAATATAGCTCTCTGGCTCTGGATACGTCGTAATAACACCTTCAAAGTTACGAAGTACAACTTTATCTGCACTTTGTGAGATTAAATAGTTTGGTTGAAGTGCAATTTTACCGCCTCCACCTGGCGCATCAACAACGAATGTCGGAACAGCATAACCAGATGTGTGTCCACGTAAACCTTCAATAATTTCAAGACCTTTAGATACTGGTGCACGGAAGTGACCGATACCTTCAGATAAATCACATTGATAAATGTAATATGGACGTACACGGATTTTTACTAAGTCATGCATAAGTTTTTTCATAATTGGAACGCTGTCGTTAATACCAGCTAAAATTACTGCTTGGTTTCCGACTGGAACACCAGCATTCGCTAACATTTCACATGCCTTTTTCGATTCTTCAGTAATTTCAATAGATGTATTGAAATGTGTATTTAACCATACTGGATGGTATTTTTTAATAATGTTACATAAATTTTCTGTAATACGTTGTGGGAATACTACTGGTGCTCTCGTTCCGATACGAATAATCTCAACATGCGGAATCTCTCGTAAATTTTTTAATACATATTCTAAAATTTTATCGTTAATTAGAAGTCCATCACCACCGGAGATTAATACATCTCGTACTTGTGGTGTTTCACTAATATAAGCAATCGCATCATCTAATTGTTTCTTCGGTACACCCATTCCAATTTGTCCACTAAAACGACGGCGTGTACAGTAACGACAATACATAGAACATTGATTTGTTACTAAGAATAGTACACGGTCCGGATAACGATGTGTTAGCCCTGGAACTGGTGAATCTTCATCTTCGTGAAGCGGATCTTCTAAATCATATTTTGTTTTATATAACTCTTCCGAAATCGGTACTGATTGCATCCGAATCGGACAGCGTGGATCATCAGGATTCATTAGCCAAGCATAGTACGGTGTAATGTTTAACGGGATCGTTTTCGTTGAAATTTTAACGCCCTCTTCTTCTTCAGGTGTTAAATTAATTACTTTTCTTAAGTCATCTAACGTTTTGATCGTATTCGTTAATTGCCAAACCCAATCATTCCATTGCTCTTCAGTAACATCTTTCCATAATTCGATATCCTTCCAGTGACGATTTGGTTTGTATACATCATGTAACATTGCTATTCCCCCTTTTTATACGCTCATCCTTTATATAAGCAATAGTTATGCCAACTTTACATTGTTGATAAGTAAATGTGCGGAGAATCCTATTACATAAGCGAAAAAATATTTTTAAGCGTTGTATGAAATCAATACTTAACATCATATTCATTACTTTTTATATATGTAAACGCTCTTTTATTCGTGCAAACACACAAAAACCGCCGATTATTCGGCGGTTTTGTCGTACTTGCTCAGTTTATATTGAAGCGTTTGACGAGGGATACCTAACATTTTTGCGGCTTGTAATATATTCCCTTCCGTTTCAATCAACGCTTGATCTATTAATTCTTTTTCTGTTTGATGAAGTGCTTCTCTAAGTGGCATTATACCCTTCTTCTTCGAAAAATTCTCTTTCCGAAATGTACGTGGTAAACAATTGGCTGTTAATGTATTCCCTTCTGCAATAATAACAGCATGTTCAATCGTATGTTTTAACTCTCGGACATTTCCAGGCCACTGATAAGCTTGCAGTCTATCTTTCGCTTCCTCATCAATTTGAAGTACACCTTTTTTATAACTTTTATTATATTCTTTCAAAAAATAAGATGCTAATAATAGTACATCCTCAGTTCTTTCACGAAGCGGTGGGATATATAATGAAAATACGTTTAAGCGATAATATAAATCAGTGCGAATTTTATTCTCTCGTAAACATATTTCTGGAGGCTGGTTCATTGCGGTAATAACACGAACATCTACTTTTCTCGTCTTATTATCACCAATTCTTCTAATGACTCCATCTTCTAACACTCGTAACATTTTTGCCTGCAAATCAAGAGGCATTGAATTCAGTTCATCTAAAAATAATGTACCACCATCAACAAGTTCAAATAGCCCAGCTCTTTCAATCGCTCCTGTATAGCTTCCTTTTGTCGTTCCAAACAATAAACTTTCTAATAGCGACTCTGGTAAAGCTGCACAGTTTTGTGCAATAAATGGCTTGTTTTTTCTTTTAGAAGCTTCATGAATTGCTTGTACGAACAGTTCTTTTCCTGTTCCTGTTTCACCATATATTAAAACATTTGCGTCTGTTGGTGCTACTTTTTGTGCTAACTCTTTCGTCTGTTTAAACCGCGTATCATTTGTCACTATCGTCTCAAATGCAGCATGCTTTTTAATCACTTTTTTTCTAGATGATCGCTTTATTTTCGACTGTAAGTCAACAATTGTGTCAGTAAGTTTTTGAATTGTAGAGTAATCCTTTGCAATTTCAACAGCCCCAGCAATATTCCCATCTATAAAAATAGGTAACGTCGTATTTACTGTACAAACATCTTCACCATTTAAATTTTGATAATGCTGTGCTTGATGTACGATAGGTTTTTTTGTATCTAGTACTTTCATCAATGTACTCGTTTCCCTTGATAAAGACGGGAACGCTTCTAACAGATGTTTCCCTAACACTTTTTCAATCTTCGATCCATCGTGTTTTGCAGCTACAGAATTGTAAAATATTGTAATTCCATTCTCATCTACAGCGTGTATAGCCTCATCAATACTGCCCAAAATCGCTTCAATGACTTCTTGTGTCGAAACTGCTAGCAATGTCATCCCCCCTCTTGCCGAAAATCCAGCAATTACATGCCGAATTTTAGGCACACCTATGTGCGATTGTAAGCATGACGATTCCGTTCTATAATTTTGACCAATTTTATTTTTTCATTAGATAACTCGAAACTCTAATTAGTACAGCTTTTCGAACACCCAGCTCCACCTAACTGTTTTGCTTTACAGCCGAATTTTGAGGCGGAAGTTTTACTGCTTTCGAATAGCTAGATAGATCTTTCACCCAAATATTCATATCTTCCAACTTATCGAAAATGTAGCAATTATTCGCCAGTCTTCCTGTATACGTATAACCTAATTGATGAAATGCAGCATTCATTCCGAAAGAAAGCGATCGAGCAATTGTATAGGAGCAGAAAATAGATCTTTCTCGAAGCTCTTCCTCTAATTTAATTAGTAAACTTTTCATAAATCCATGTTTACGATATTCAGGTAAAGTAGCACAATTCGTTAATTCTGCATTCCCTTCTTTTATATTCATTTCTGCAGATGCTGTACTAATAATTTTCCCCTCATATTCATATACGTAGTAAATTGTATCGTCTTCTTTCATCGTCTGTAATACATAACTCGCTTCATTTAAAGGTGTCGGATACACTTCAAATACTTTTCCGAATACAGTTGCTAATTCTTCTGCATCTTCTTCAGTCGCTTTTCTCAGCAAAAATTTCTCTGGAACTACTTTTTCTTTTATTTCTTTTCCTTTTACACCGCTTAATATAGTATCTTCCTCAGTCCAATGCATACTATTTCGTCTTTCATCATTATTATATTTCACAAAAAAGTATGCATCGTGTCCTTGAAAATAATGAGGTATCGTTGCTTCCAACAAAAAACCGAAAGAGAGCCATGTTGAAACATGCTCTCCCTTTCCTTTAATAATACATTTAGTGAAAGAATGTTCCTCTGCTAGTTCGTCAATTGTCTGTATAATACTTTCAACATTTCCTGTATAGTGATCTACCCGAATACGCTTATTAAAATAATCTAAAACGCCTTCTACTGTATAACAATTCGTCTGTTCTCTAAAAGATTCATAGTATTTCATTTTCTCACCTCACACCAATCTAGTAATGTACATGCAATAATTTTTGCGGCAGCTATCATTTTATCAACTTCTATATATTCGTTTGGATAGTGTGCTACTTTCGTCTCTCCTGGACCAAATACTATTGTTGGTACGTTTGCAATTTGTGTAAATAAACCTCCATCAGTCCCCCACGGAGATGCTTCAATAATTGGTTCGTTCCCTTCGATTTCAACAAAGTTGTGATGAAGTGTTGTAATGAGTTCATGATTCTCTTCTAATTCACCAGGAACCCATCTCGCTCCAAACCACTCTACTTCTACTGGATTTTCAACAAACCAATTGTCCACATCATTTAATTCAACAATCCAATTCTCAAACTCTTCTTTTGCCGCCTCTATAGTCTCATTCGGCGCAACACCGCATCTTCCTTCTAAAATTAATTCATCTGGAACAGAACTTGGCCAACTCCCTCCTTCAATTTTCCCAATGTTAATTGGAATTGGAATCGGAATCCCTTTAAATAACGGATCTGTAATTCGACTATTTCTTTTCTCCTCTAGCTTTCTTACATGTTCTATAACAAACATACTTTTTTCAATTGCACTAACCCCTTCATAACGTGTTCCACCGTGTGCAGCTTTCCCTTTTACACGTAAACGAAACCACATGGAACCTTGTTGTTTCGGGAAAAACTTCATATTAGTAGGCTCTGGAATAATGACACCATCTGCCTTATATCCTCGTAATATAGTTGCTAATGTCCCTGCTCCGCCACTTTCCTCTTCTATTACACTTTGAAAATAGATGTCTCCTTTTAATTCAATGCTAGATTCAATAATCGCTTCCATTGCAAGCATGAGTGCGACATTTCCACCTTTCATATCCGTCGTTCCACGGCCATATATACGATTTCCTATTTTCTCACCGCTATAAGGATGATGTTCCCACTGATTCACATCCCCTTCTGGAACTACATCAATATGCCCATTTAATATCATAGATTTCCCGTCGCCACTTCCTTTTAAAGTTGCTACAATATTTGGGCTATCTGAAAAACTTGTACGGGGTGATACAAAATAAGGATGATCTTTCATTTTAGAAAAAGAAGGCTCCCATATATCGAGGTCTAAACCTAATTCACGTAATTTTTCAATCACAATCGCCTGCGCACCGCTTTCATCACCAGATACGCTCTTTTCTTGAATTAATCGTTTTAAAAATTTCACACTTTCCTCTTCATGGCTCTCAATATAATCACAAACTTGCTTTTTTAATTGCTCCATATATTACATCTCCCTTCATTCAATTACTAGTAAGTTAGAACTAATTTGAAAATCAGCTTCTGTATGTCGTTTTATATCTTCTACTGTGTATGGGCTCATTAATTCTTGTAATATAAGTCCACTCGGAGTTACCTCCATGACCGCCATATCAGTAATAATTAAATCTACACATTTCTTTGAAGTTAATGGCAATGTACACTCTGAAATAATTTTTGCACTTCCGTACTTATCAACATGATTCATCACAACAACGACCCGCTTCGCTTTTTGTGCTAAATCCATTGCTCCACCAATACCTGGAACACGTTTTCCAGGTACAATCCAGTTTGCTAAATCACCGTTTTCACTTACTTGTAATGAACCAAGAATCGTTATGTCTAGCAAACCTTTTCGAATCATACCAAACGCTGTACAACTATCGAAATAACTCGCTCCTGTTATAAGAGAAGTTGGTAAACCTGCCGCGTTACACAAATTTTCGTCTTCATTCCCTTTACTTGGCGTTGGTCCCATACCGACGATTCCATTTTCCGCATGAAACATAACATTTATATCGTTAGGCAAATGATTTGGTACAAGCGATGGTATGCCAATACCTAAATTTACAATCATGCCATTTTGTATTTCTTTCGCCGCTCGCCTAGCAATCTTATCCCTCACTTCTACGCCCATACCCATTTCCAGTTCACTCCTTCCGATGGTACAATATAATTTACGAAAACACCTGGAACGACAATTTCCTCTGGATCTAAACTTCCAAGCGGGACTATTTCTTCTGCTTCTACAATTGTTATATCCCCAGCCATCGCTACGTGAGGATTCATATTTCGTGCACTTTTGTCAAATACAAGGTTCCCAAACGGATCTGCCTTTTTCGCATATACAATTGAAACTTCAGCAGTTAATGCTGTTTCAACTAAGTAGGTCTTACCATTCATTTCAACTGTTCGTTTTCCCTCTTCCACAATCGTATCAACACCAACATCAACTAAAACACCACCAAGACCAACGCCACCGGCGCGAATGCGCTCTGCTAATGTTCCCTGCGGAGAAAACTCAATTTGTAATCTTCCCTCGTTTAGTTGCCTTCCTGCATTTGGGTTGGAGCCAATATGAGAAGTAATTAGTGATTTAACTCTTTCATTTGTAACAAGACGACCGATACCTACATCAGGGAATCCAGTGTCATTTCCAATCAAATTTAAATTTGTAACGCCTTTTTCTAAAATTGCCTGTATTAAAGATGGAGGGGATCCAATCCCTCCAAATCCCCCAAACATTAATGTCATATCATCATGGAACAAAGAAATTACTTCCTCAATTTCTTTTAATTTACCGAATGTATTTGTAATAGTTGTCATGCGATACTATGCCCTCCTTTTTGCATCATCTCTTCCACACTTTTAGAGAAAATTGAAAGTAATTCATCTAACTCGGAATATGTAGTTGTCATTGGCGGTGCTACAAGCAGTGCACTATCTTCTTTCCCTGCTTGCCCTGAAACTGCTTGGTATAAAAGTAGGCCATTTTTAGCTGCAACTGAAATAAGCTCCGACGCTTTTGTAAACGGTTGCAATTCTACTCCGATTAGCAACCCTTTTCCGCGCACATCAGCAATGATTGTCGATTGTTGCTGAACTTTCTGTAAGCCTTTTATTAAATACTCTCCCTTTTCTGCTGTTTTTTCAGGGAGATTATGTTTCTCCATATATTCAATAACAGCTAAAGCCGTTGCTGCAGACAATGGATTGGCACTTAACGTATGACCGCTCATTACTGAACGTGACCCACGTAATATTGGTTCCATAACACGATCACTTACAACTGTCGCTGCCATCGGTGTATATCCCGCTCCTAACCCTTTACCAAGTGTCATGATATCCGGTTCTACACCCCAATGCTCCATTGCAAACCATGCTCCAGTACGACCAAGCCCAGTCATCACTTCATCCGCAATAAATAAAATATCGTAATGGTCGCAAATATCTTTAATGACTTTATAATAGTCTTTCGGCGGAACAACCGCACCTCCAGCTGCTCCGATAATCGGCTCAGCAATAAAAGCAGCAATATGCTCTGCACCAATTCTTTCAATTGATCTTTCTAGTTCAGTCGCACATGCCAGCTGACAAGTTGGATATACCTTTTGAACAGGGCATCTGAAACAATATGGAGCTGGTATAGTCGGATAATCTTCCAAAATAGATACGAAACGTTGTCTACGTAGTGGGTGACCAGACATCGATAACGCACCCATCGTAATACCGTGATAACTCATCCATCTTGATAATATTTTATGTTTCCCTTGAATACCTCGCTCTTGAAAATGCTGAATTGCAATTTTCATAGCTGTTTCATTTGCTTCCGTACCACTATTTACAAAGAAACTCCAGTTCAAATCTCCTATACTTAAATCACTTAACTTCTTTGCTAATTTTTCAGCTGGTTCACTCGTAAACTGTGATCTATAAACAAAAGCAATCTCCTCAGCTTGCTTTTTAATAACGTCTGCAATCTCCTTTACGCCATGCCCAATACCTGCCGTAATTGCTCCTGACGAACCATCAAAATATTTATTACCATTTTGATCATACAAATAAACACCTTTTCCATGTGAAATCATTGGATACGGCTGACCAACAAGTGGTTTAATTAAGTAATCGCGCATAGCGCTCCCCCATTTCTCCAATTTGTATATATATATGAAGAAAATTGACGTTTCTTTCATAAAAAAGAATCCTCTGCAAAAGCAGTGAATTTATCAAAAAACTATTATAAAATATACAAATGAGTGCTTAAAAATATTTATAAAACAGAAAATTCAGAACTCAAAGCGAAGACCAATCCTTTTCTATACGCCCAAATAACCCTCCCTTTTATATGAAATGACTACATCACCAAATGTTTTTATAGCATAATGCCAGCTGCCCTTAAATGCCGACATTCTGTACACTTCGACGGAACTCCCGTTAAACTCCTTCCTAATATCCTACTTTAAATTGCATATTTTAAAACAAATTTCGACACCCCACCTTACTAACCAATTCAGATTCATATTTAATATGTAAACTTTTCATTTTTAAACTATAAAAAAAGAACCGATTAACCACACTAATCAGTTCGTCATGACGCTCTCTTATGGGTTAATACTGTCAATTGCTAAAATAAATAGAAAAATCATGTTTACAAATTCATCCTACAGCCTATAAGACAAAACCTTTTCATAACTTCATTCACAATTACTATCGGGATATCCCTATCCCGAAGTGGCACCCCTTTCCTCAGATTCAAACTACCTTTCCTTTATAATTTATGTAGGACAATTATCACTTTGTATGTGTATTTGCCTATAATTAAAAAAAACTCTAGTTTTCTAGCGATTGCTGGACATGTATTCAATATGTTAATTGAAATGCAGTTTCAATTTGGCATTTATTTTACTTTCGTGCAGTCATATGTACTGCTTTACTCTGCCAAATACTCGTAAGCACCAGCAGCTCTTTATGACGACATATTAGTTGTCAATTTTTAATATTCCCTTTATAAAATTATTTTTTTCGCATAACCGCTTTCTTGCTTCGCATATAGTTTTAATGATGACAAAGGAGGAATGTTCATGTCTCAATCTGAAATTGAAAAATATGGACAAGAAGTTACGCAATACGAACAGCTCGCACGTTACTATCAGTTTCGTAATCCTAAAAAATATATAGAATTATATATGAAATATTGCGATGCACTTTCAAAACTTGTACAGGCGCATGAGAAAAGGGATTCACAAGAAGCTGCTTTACCGTCACATATAAGAATTTTTCATGCCGATCCAAATATATCAGCGGTTGATATTTTAGTAAACGGACAAAAGGTTATTAAAAGTATTTCATTTAAGCAATTCAGCCCTTATTTATCATTAGTGCAAGGTAAATACCGTATAGATATTGTCCCTGTCGGAAATGAAACTCCAATCTTTTCAGCATTGGTACCAATAATGGGAAATCATACTTATACTCTTGCTGCAATAAATAGTGATAATCACCTACAATTACAACCTATACTTGATAATACACATTTACCAGCTGGTCAAGCTAAAATACGCTTTGCACATTTCTCTCCAGATACCCCTGTTGTAAATGTAGATTTAAAAGATGGAGATCATTTATTTGAAAATGTACTCTTTAAACAAATAACAGATTTTTTACAAGTTAGCCCTGGTACAGCAGATATTGAAATTTCACTCGCAGATAATAAAAACGTTTTATTGACTATACCGAAATTCAATGTTGAACCAAATGTTATTTATACAATTTCAATAGTAGGTTATTCAACTAAAGATCCTAAATTAGAAGCCGTTATACTTACAAATTAAAACAGTCTACACCATTCATTTGGTGTAGACTGTTTATTTTTGAAATGCAATTTGAAATTCTGTCCAATCGTTATCTGATCGACACATAATGGATCCATTATGTTTTTCCACAATTTGTTTACATACAAATAATCCAATACCAGTTCCTAACTTTTTAGTAGTTACAAATGGTTCAAAAATCGTTTCTACATTTTCAGCTGGAATCATTGGTCCATTATTTTTTATCACAATTCGAATAGCTTGATCTTCTTCAAATACATCAATGATAATTTTTCGTTCTTCTTTCATTGATTCAAGAGCATCAATTGAATTCATTAATATGTTTAAAAATACTTGTCTCACTTCACTTCGATAACCAACAAGCGGAATTGGATACGGTAAATTCTTTTCAATCAAAACATTCGCATTGACCAAACTCGGATATAAGAATTGTATAATATCTTGAAACAAGTCATTAAGCCAAAACCGTTCCGATTCATTCCACATTTCTTTTTTCGATACGAGTAAAAATTGCGAAATGCGAAAATTTAATTGATCTAATTCATGCGAAATAATATCTAAATACGATAAACTCGGATGATCTGCCTTTAATAATTTGACAAACCCCATAATGGAAGTAAGCGGATTACGAAATTCATGTACAAAACTAGCTGACATTTGTCCTAAAATCGTCAGTCTTTCTTTATGTGTTTCGTTAATATATTGCTGTTTTTCCTCTAAATTCTTCGATATAATTTCCGAGTATTTTAAAACAGTATAATAAATTAATTTGTCAAAACAAGTATGTATTTTTGCCATAATTGGTTTCAATTCACGAGCGCTAACATCTAATTCACACATCGCTTCGAAAAGTTCATTTCTTCCCACGTTTGCGTTATAAACAAAATCTCCAATATTCGCATCTGCTCCAGCACGTTCAATAGCAATTTTCTCGCATAACGGTTGAAGATAATTTATATCTTTATCTTCCATAGTAAGTTCGATAATTAACTCTAGTAAATCCTCTCCATTTTGAACTACTTCTAGTTTAAATGGATCTTTTTCGGAAATTATCATTTTGTTTTTCCAGTTCTCTACGAATTGGTGCCTATTGTTTTTCAAGTGTGAACAAAATATTTCTTTAATATCCTTATCGATTGGAAAAACCTCCATTCCCTCCATTTCCATACGACGAATACCCTTTATATTTTGAATATTAACACAAAAAATACGATTCGTTAATAGATTTTTGTCACATTTTGTTAATTTCTGTTGATAAAATTATTTTTTGTTTCTTATTTAACTAATTGTATGCAAATTCCCTTTTTCCTTCACATATTTTCATTATTTCCGTAGTCAAAACGACTTTTTTTTGCATCATTTTTAATTCTTGCGTACAATAGAAAATGAAAGGTGTGAAAAATATGGTAAATAAAAATGTGGAAGATTATCTCCAAGAAGGCATTTACGGCCAAAAGCAAAACAAACCAGAAGAACGTAATATGTATTTAACTACATTACGTGAGCGTGTAGAAATCGCTTTAACGATCGGTCAAGTAATGCAAAGTAATGTATACTCTGAAGTGGCAGGTAGCATGCGCTCTTCTCAATCATTACAACTCCTCCTAAATGGTAGCATTGCTTACCCACATTTATCAAAATACATTAAATTAGCAAACGAAAAAAATGTTCCTTTTACAATTGTTCAAAATAAAGATACAGAAACACCAATCGGTTTAGTATTAACTCATGCTACTGCTGTAGATAAAGAACAAATTTATGTAGAAGATACTATTTTCAAACAAGAACTGAAGTAAAAGTTACACTTAATTAAATAGTTACTAAAAGCGTAAAAAAACGAGTATGGAATCGTAAACATTCCCTACTCGTTTTTTAGCGCAAATTTTAAGTTTTCTATTTTATTTTTTAATACATACTAATTTCATTTCTGTCATTTCTTCTATTGCATATTTAATTCCTTCGCGCCCCGTGCCACTTTCTTTCACACCACCATAAGGCATATGATCTACTCTGAACGTTGGAATATCATTAATCATGACACCACCAACCTCTAGCTCATCAATTGCACGCATTGCTTTAAATAAATTATTTGTAAATACTCCTGCCTGTAAGCCGTAACGCGAATTATTTACTTGCTCAATCGCTTCATCAAATTCTTTAAATGTATTTACTGTCATGAGTGGACCGAATACTTCTTGGCACTGCACAGATACATGATCTGGAACATTTGTTAATACAGTCGGTTCAAAAATTCTTGCATCCCGCTTCTTACCACCGCATAAAACAGTTGCTCCTTCCTTGATTGCTTCTTGAACCCACATATCAATTCGCTCTACATCTTTTTTTGAAATTAAAGCTGATACATCCGTTTCCTCAAGCAGTGGATCACCAACAACAACTGATTCCATCGCTTTCTTTAGCTTCGAGAGAAATTCATGCATTTTCATTTCATGTACAAAAACACGTTGTACGGAAATACAAACTTGCCCATTATTAACAAATGCTCCCCATTTTACACGTTCAATTATTTCATCTGTTAACTCTACATCTTCATCAATAATAACAGCAGCATTTGAACCTAGTTCTAACGTAACTCGTTTTAGCCCAGCCTTTTGTTTTATTCCGATTCCAACTTTTGGACTTCCGGTAAAAGTAATAGAAGCAACGTAATCATTTTTGACGATTGCCTCACCAACCGTGGCGCCAGGGCCAGAAATGATATTTAAAGCTCCATTTGGCAATCCTGCCTCTTCAAATAACTCAACTAATGCATAAGATGATAATGGCGTTTGATCAGCTGGCTTTAATACAACTGTATTTCCAGCAGCAATTGCTGGTCCAACTTTATGCGCTACTAAATTTAACGGGAAATTAAATGGTGTAATAGCCCCTATAACCCCAATCGGCTTTCGGATTGTATATGCAATACGCCCATCCGCACCAGGTGCGGCGTCTAATGGCAATGTCTCACCATATATACGCTTCGCTTCTTCAGCTGCAAATTTGTACGTTTGAACAGTACGATCTACTTCTCCCCTTGCAGCACGTATTGGTTTTGCAGCTTCTTTTGCAATAATCTCTGCAAATTCTTCTCTTCTTTCATCCATTTTTTGTGCAACTTTCTCTAAAATAGTCGCACGATCATATGCAGATAATTTATTCATTTTTATCATTGCATTTTTTGCAGCAGTAACAGCCTCTTTTACATCTTCTTCCGTTCCTTGTGCAATTTCCGCTAATGTTTCTTCAGAATATGGTGCGTATAATGGTTTATACGTGTTTACAGATTTCCAATTTCCGTTTATATATAAATGCTTTTTCATACTTCTTCTCCTTCCAAATATATGTATACAACAATACTTCACCTAGTGAAAGGTTCAACTTATGTCATTGTATCATAGCCCTTATCCCTCAAAAAACATTATGCTCAAAAAAACTCTGCTATATAGCAGAGTTTACGAGCTAATTTGCTCTTGTAACGGAATTTGTTTTTCATCTTCTAAAATAACAATCGATTCTACTATCTTTGTAACTTCTAATCTTTTTATATAATGTCCATCTAATTCTTTCACACAAAACTTATAATTTTCAATTTCAATGGAATCCTCTTCAGCAATCTCTATATTCTTCGTTAAAATCCAACCACCGATTGTATCAACACCATCATCATCAATCCCTAAACCAAATAACGTATTCACTTCACTAACAAGGACTTTTCCCTCTAGTATCGTCTTCGTTTCACTAACCTTTTGAATTTCTGGCTGCTCATCCGTATCAAACTCATCCTGAATATCTCCAACAATTTCTTCCAAAATATCTTCAACAGTAACAAGTCCAGATGTCCCACCATATTCATCTATCAATATAGCAATATGTGTTCTTTCTTTTTGCATTTTTAAAAACAAATCATGAATTGGAATAGAATCGATAACTAAAATAATTGGTCTCATATATTGCTCTACTGTCTTCTTATTAACAGCTTTATGTTGTACAAACTCAGTAAAAATATCTTTAAAATTCACAAAACCTATTACGTGGTCTTTGTCGCCATCAACAACTGGATACCTTGTATATTTTTCGCGAGACATTTTTTGCAAAGCTTCTTCAGCGGGCATTTCTTTACTTATAATATTCATTTCAGTTCGAGGTACCATTATTTCTTTTGCAATCCGATCATCAAATTCAAAAATTTTATTTACATATTTATATTCAGATTGATTAATCTCACCATTTTTATAACTTTCTGAAACTAACAACCGTAATTCTTCTTCTGAATGAACCTCATCATGCCCCTTCGGCGGTTTCAGCCCTAGCAGCTTCGTAATGATTCGAGCTGAACCATTTAATAGCCAAATGAATGGGAATGCAATACGATAAAAGAAAATTAACGGCTTAGAAACAAGCAAACTCACTTGTTCAGATTTTTGAATTGCAAATGTTTTTGGGGCCAATTCCCCTATTACAACATGTAAAAAAGTAATTAACAAAAATACTAAAGTTACAGCAAAAATGTCTGCTAGTTGAGTAGAGATATTCCAATTTGCAAAAAGCGTATCAAACATTTGCTTTAACGCAGGTTTACCAAACCACCCAATTCCTAAAGCTGTAACAGTAATTCCTAACTGACAAGCAGATAAATATTCGTCTAAGTTTGTAATGACTGTTTTGACCGATGTTGCACGATTATTTCCTTCTGCAATTAAATAGTCAATTCGTGAACTTCTCACTTTAACAATTGCAAATTCTGCTGCAACGAAAAATGCCGTTAAGGCAATTAAAACAATCACTATACTTATACTATATATGTCCAAATACTTTTCCTTACTTACATTGTAAGCAAGGAAGCCACCTCCTACTTAATTTTATTCAAGTGAAGTAAGCATTCTAATACTCTAACAAAATTCTACATTAGCAACCACCTTTTTATATATTATATGCATACATAAAAAAGATATTTATCATTATGATAATCTAATTCATTTACACTCGTCAAATTATTCTAAATGTTACGATAAAACATTTTTATTTAAACGAACTATTCTTCTCAACTCAATTTCGTGAAAAAACACTTTCTTTGCCGATTCCACACTTCTTTTGTCGCACTAGAAGGGAACTTACTTCATAGCTCGAAATCATTCAACAGGATATATATAGGAGGGATTATTTTGGAATATAAAACACCATTTATCGCAAAAAAATTAGGTGTTAGCCCAAAGGCTGTTGTCCGGATCGCGCAACAATTAAATCTTACGATAGAAAAAAACAAATATGGCCACTTTATTTTCACACAAGATGATGTCGATCAAATGTTAGAACACCATCTATTTCAAATAGAGCAGTCTCAAAATCCTCAACCTACTCAAAAGACTTCCTCAAATGAGGTTGAAGAATTAAAAACTCAAGTCAATACAATTGTTCAAAACATATCATCGAATGATTTTGAACAATTAGCTGATCAATTAAACACTATGACGAGAAGACTCGATCGAATGGAAGAACAAATGCAAGATAAGGCAAATGATGTCGTCACGTACCAACTTTTACAACACCGTCGTGAAATGGAGGAAATGTTAGAACGAATTCAAAAATTAGAAGCTGCCCTAACGAAAGAAGAACCCATTTATATTACTCCTGATTCAAAACCAACATACGAACGAGAAAAGAAACCAAAGCGCCGCAAAATGATTTTTAGTATATTTGGATTATAATTTTTAGACCCTTATTAAAATAATAAGGGTCTTTTTTAATGAAGAGTTATATCTTATAAAAATATTATTCTCTTTATTATACATATTCACTTCGTTTTATTTCGTTAACATAATATTTTTACTGTATTCTGCAATTAATGCCTGTGCATGAGCATTCCCTTGAATCACATCGCGAAATTCTTTTAAAGAATACAAATGCGTAACCCCTTTTCGAGCATGAATTCTTACTGGTACACCTTGTAAAGTATCATGAAACTGAAATGGATTATCTATCGGTTCAATTGGAAAACCGAGTGTAAGTAAATACATATACATTCTTTTTGTTACTGCTGCAATGTACCATTCAGCTTTTGTTTCTAACGCATGTATAAATAAAATAGCTGTTAGCCTTTTGAAATGTCCTCTCCCACGAGACGTTTTCGAAATACTTAACTTGCCTATTTCATACACATTCTTCAAATCTTTTACTAAATCATTTTTAGAAAACGGATAGAAAAACTCAGAATTTGATTGTTCAGGTACCGTATACTTAATACATTCTACTGTACCAATAGGATGTTCATCTTCTATTAATAAAAATCGTGATGGATTTAAATTACGTTCTACGAACATTAAGTTTCTTTCTTCACAAAAATCTCCCCATAGTTGCTCGAACCCAAAATGTTCTTCCTTTGTTTGAACACGCTGGAACATATTTAACCGCCTTTCCCATCGTCGCTCTGTTTTTTGATAACGCTTTCACTATCTATCATATAAGAACAAATCTTCGTATGCAACTAAAAATATTTATTACTTATTATATTCTGCAAAATGAATTAGATTCCAATTTAATCGACTTTTATCCCGCGCTCACATTCCTTTTAATAACACATTTGTATCACTTTTCAAATCTAACTTACAATATGTTTCTTTCCATACAGCATATAATTCTTCTTAATCTAAAAAAATCCTTTATGAAAAAGGATTTCTTTTACTTCTCAATGCTTTTTAACCACTTTTCAAAAATTTGTACCATCCCATGTTTTCCAGCTAATTTCTCTTCCCCTTGTTTCGTCTTATATGGATATAACTGCAAGAAAACACCGCATCCAGACTCAATTTTTTTACTATGCATATGGCTTCCTGGATATACACAAATGACTTCATAAATTGACCTTCGATAATAGACTCGCTTTCCATCCTGTTCTTCTACATACTTTATAGACCAATACTTATACATTTGCTCAGTTGCTTTCGTATTTCCGACGTGCTGAAAAATATTGTACATTGGACTATACTTCACTTCAATAATAATAGAAGATTTATATACGTATTTCCCATCTTCTTTTACATAACAGTCTAAGCGAATATCTGGCTTCTTCGTATCCTCACCATTGTAAAAATTACTCCCTTTACTTAATGCAATAAGAGGATGTGTTTCAATTAAGTCATTAAATGCGACATGTACCTTTAAATCATCTCGTTGTAAAACTACTGTCGTTCCATCTTGTAATCCATCTACATAAAAATGTTCTTGTATTTGTTCACGAATGGAATTTCTAGCCTCAAAACCAATTTGCTCTAAAATTGAAATAACGATAAAAAAAGCGTAATATTCATACACTAAAAACGTTGGCTTATAAACAAATAATAACGATGGAGATTGATCCGTATATTGCGGGAGTACTTCTAAATGATGTAGTAATTGTTGATGTGGTATCGGTAAATCATGTAAGTTCATGTTACTTGTTTCAGTAACTTCCCTCCAAAACGAGGAGTGCATTAACATTTGAAAGTATTGTACATTTTCATGAACAATGTGCGCCAATATTTTATATTCTTGTATTTTCATTGAGCTCTTTCGTAAATCGGCTTCTTTTAGTAAATGTATATTTTTATATTTTTGCTTCTCTCTATCGGTTACTGATCCATTACGCTCAATTGTTTGTATAATCGTTTTTACGGCTTGAAACTCTTCTGATTTTTTCTTTTTTTCTCTTTCTAATATTTCAATTGTTTGACGTAAAAAACTTTTAGCTTCAATTAAATAATGATAAAATTGCATCGATTTATATTTAAGAAATGCATTTTCCTTACTATTTTTTTGTTCCATAAACTTACGATTATAATGTTTTGCATAAGGTTTTCTTTCTGCCACTATGGTTCCTTTTCTTGTTGGCTTTCTCTCTTTTCCTTCCCATTTATATGCATTTATAAATTTTGAGCTTGATTCTATTTTCTTAAAGATTTGCTTTATCATCTTCATTTTTTGGGGTAACTTTCTAAGCAAAACTAAATAAGAAGAATCCTCAATATCGCTAAGTGCAGAGAAAGTCTTTTTATAATAACCTCTATCCAAAATCAACTCATTTAAAATTGACTTCACATAGTCTTGAATCATTTCAAATTGATCATCAAAAAAATTTTTCGGTACGATTTGAAAAGCACCATAATACGTTGTATCTTCTATGCGCACTTCAAAATGGTATAAACCACAGCGCCATGGATAAAAGAATTCTGTTTTCCCATGTTCATATATTAATACTCTTTGTTTTTTTTCATTTATTTCATATTGAGCCTCTTTTATATTTTTCTGTCCCTCATATACTTTATTCCATATAAAAGTAATATTCATTGGGATTTCATAATTGTACTGCAATCTAATCGGTTTTAATTCTTGTACTTTATAAATGCATTGAACTAATGCTGTAGTAGATGTACAAAGACGATTTAATAAAATATAATCTCCTTTCCCCTCATTTCCAATGATTAACTTTAATACAAAAGGGAGCGTTTCATTCGTATCAACGATTTTTGTTTCGTAACGCCCTTCATTTTGCATATCCATACAACTCCAGTTCCCTACGTTTTTCTCGTATATATGCTAAAGAGTGTTCAAATGTAGATACTCTGTTTGCAAGTGCAGATTGCAAAAGAGGTACTAAGGTCGCTCCCCTTTTTGCTTCTTCAGAAAGTAAAGAACCAACCATCATTTCGGTCCCTCTGATTTTCGTCAATACACGCTGCTTTATTTGTAAATCAAACCCTTCTTCTCTACTGATCATATAGGTATGGTTATTTTGGAACGGTATATTTTGCAAATAAGTCGCAATTGCGTTTGCACATCGGAAAGAAATTCCCTTAGACGCATCATGTGATGACAATACGACATGCAACTTATCTAATAGCTCTAATTCTTCTTCAGAAAACACTTCAATCATCGCTTTATTTCTCATCCAATTTATCCGAAATTCTCCCGCTGTTACTTTCAAAGGTGGGTGTAATACGACTTTCCCCAGTTCCATGCCCATCTCACAAAACGGAATTTTTTGTAACGTTATTAAGTTCGTTCGGTCTAATAATCGATCGGAGAGCTCTTTCGTTGTTTCATCAAAATTCACAGTACCTACAAATATAATATTTTCTCCAATTTCAATTGTTGATGGAATTGAATTCTCAATGTCCTGAACACCCTCATACAAGTTTAAAATACGATTTTTTGTTTCAAGTTGAAGAACAGATAAAAATGGAGTAAACCAATGCTCAATATGTGACATGTTCATTTCATCAAAAACGATTATATACAGTTGATTGGGATTTTCTTTCGCCTTCATTAACGTCCTAACTAACTTCGTTTCACTTTCAATAAAAGTACCATTTGGATGAAGGTAACCAAGTAAATCATGTGGTTCTTGATACGATGGTGAAATTGGAATCCAAACCAATTCTTCCCCATACTGTAATCCTAATGCTTCTGCATAAGTTTGCACAAAACGTGATTTCCCAACGCCCGGTATACCACCAAGAATCGTTAACATATTTGTTTTTACACTTATATGGAAATTATAAATATCCGTTGCATCCAAATATAGCCCTTTATTATGCACCATACTTTGTACATACTGTAAAAAGGACGATTCACGCTCATCCCATTCCCATTCATCTTTTTGCACTTTTATATCCTCTACTTCAACTAGCTTACCTTCTTCATGCATTCGTTTTTTTAATTGCTCATACACATGATCACTTACAAAATATAATTGATCTTCTACCGCTATTTCTACATACTTCGTCCAGTCACTGCAGTTTATATATTTACATTCACGTTTCTGTTCAAAATATGCGATTGAGCTAATTGATGACTTTAAGGATATGTTTCCATACAGTCTTCCATCGTGCCACAATAATTCGGGAGGCTCAAAGTCTTTCGGAAATTTTGGCATAAGAAATGATAAATAACCGTTGCTAAGTTTTCGTTCTAAAGATTCTCTTTTTTTATTATTTGTAACTTTAGGTGCCGGAATCATTTTATAGCTGCTTGCTATTTCTTTCGGTTCTTCTGTACATATTAACTCCACGTATACATTTCCTCTTTCATAATAAAGACGAAACATCACTAATTGCTTTTCTAGTTTTCTTTTCTTTAATTCCAAAAAGATTTTTTCATTCTTTTTATTACTACATAACCCCTCAAATACATATGGTTCATTTGCAAATTGTTCCTGTAAAGTGAATGGTATTGGCGATAAGCATTGTACAAAGAAATTCTCTCCACTCTTCTCTTTTTCAGCTTTTGTAAATTTCCCTAAAAATCTCATATAGTACATTCGTTTTATAAAACTTGGCTGAAGAGCTTTATGTAATTTCACCTTAGTCACCTTCTTTTTTCATACTATTCTTAGTGTATGAAAGAAACGAAAAACTAGAAATAAAAAACCTGACGTTATCCGCCAGGTTCAAAATTAAAACGTATATTAATGAGAAGGAAATGCTTTTTTCTCTTGTAAAATTGCATTATGAGCAATTTTCATTTTAGCAAGTACGTAACGTAATCGATCTTCAGCATTTTCATCTTTACTTTTTTGCAATTCCGCCAAATTTTCAACAGAACTTGCTAAATTCTCAATGACTCCTCTCAGCTCAGGATGATGATTAAAAAAAGATTCTTGCACTAATACTTTCCTTAACTCACTAGCTAAATCAATTATTCTAGACAACTGTTCTTTTTCTTCCATTCTCATCCCTCCTGAATATCTTATGTAGTAAATATTCTCTAAACAAAGAAAAAAGCCCTTTAAATGAAAAGGACTTTTTACATTTTTATATTTCCAGTTAATAACATATACAGTGATGTGATAGCCGCAATAATAATTGCCCACATCACATATTTCTCTGCACCTGCAAAGCAACGGTTCCCTTGTTCTTTTCTTGCAAACGTGTAAACAATAATTCCAATTCCATACACAATTGAAACTAGTAGTAAATTCTTTAAACCAGCTGCATAAAGAAGCCATACAGAGTAAATAGAAGCAATTAGAGCTAACGCTCCGTTTTTTAATTTAGCGTCTTTTAGCTCGTTTGTAATGACTAATTTAAATTGGAATAACGCTGATAATAAATATGGTAATAAAATTGATGTTGATGCAATGAAATACATAATTTGATATGTTGATTCTGAAAACAGAACAATGATAAATATAATTTGAGCAACACCATTTGAAATCCATAATGCCATGTGCGGTGTTTGCTTTTTATTTGTTTTCGTAAAGACTTTCGGAAATACGCCATCTTTTCCGGCTACATGAGAAATTTCAGAAACAAGTAAAAACCAGCCAATTAATGTACCGACAAGTGAAGCAACTAACCCAATGTTAATCGCAACTGCACCCCATGGACCAACAACATGCTCTAATACATGTCCCATTGACGGAGTTTCTAGCACAGAAAGTTCGCTTCTTGTCATCGCTCCCATTGACAGAACAGAAATTAAAATATATATGGACATTACTAAAATAAGTCCCATTACTGTTGCCTTACCAACATCTCGGCTATTCTTCGCTCTTCCGGATAATACAACCGCTCCTTCAACTCCAATGAAAACCCAAAGTGTTACAAGCATTGTATTTTTCACTTGACCAAGTATAGCGGAAAGTGAGAAGGTTCCTTCTCCCCAAAAATCATGTGTAAATGTGTCCCAGCGAAAGGCTGTTACCATTACAACAATAAATAAAACGATTGGAACTAACTTCCCTATTGTTGCGATAACATTCATAATAGAAGCTTCACGGATTCCAAATAAAATTAGAAAATGAAGTGTCCATAATAAAAGTGATGCCCCAACGATAGATGCAACATTATTTCCTCCTTTGAAAATTGGAAAGAAATAACCTAATGTACTAAACAGTAACATAATTGTTGCGACATTACCTAAGATTCCTGCTAGCCAATATCCCCAAGCACTATTAAATCCAATATATTCACCGAAACCAGCACGTGCATAACTATAAATTCCACCTTCAAGTTCCGGTTTTTGTCTTGCTAACGTTTGATATACGAGCGCAAGTGGAATCATTCCCATCGCTGTAATACACCAGCCAATTATTATTGCACCACTGTTTGCTCCTACTGCTAAATCATGCGGTAAACTAAAAACACCGCCACCAACCATTGTTCCAACTACTAATGCGATTAACGGAAAAAATCCTAACTTCTTTTCTATTTGTACCACCCCATCTGTCATTCTAGGTGTTATGTTCGTTCAACTATTAAAGTCACCTTTTTCTCTAATAGACGTTTCTCTTATATTTTTTCAGGAAAACATTACTTATTCTAAAAGAAAATGAACAAAAATGGAATACTTTTTTGAAAAAATGTATAAGTATGCACAAAAAAACCGCTCATTTTGTAATGAACGGTCATTTCAAACATATAAATTTGTATATTTCTTGTAAATTTAACGAAGTAAATTCTCTTTTTCTAAAAATTGTTTTGCGACTTCTTCACTACTTTTACCATTTACGTTAACTTCATAATTCATTTTTCGCATTTCTCCATCTGTAATCTTTCCAGATAATTTATTTAATACCTTTTCAAGTTCAGGATATTTCTGTAACGTTTCTTTTCTTAATAATGGTGCTCCTTGATAAGGTGGGAATAACCCTTTATCATCTTTTAGCACTTTCAGTCCGTATTGCTCCAATTCACTATCTGTTGAATATGCATCAATTACGTTAACATCTCCAGATTGAATTGCGCTATAACGCAGCTTCGGCTCCATCGTTTTAACATTCGAGAACTTATAGTTATATAATTTTTGCATTCCTTTATAACCATCTTCACGATCAGCAAATTCCAATGTAAACCCTACTTTGGCTTCCTGCGCAACATTCCCTAAATCAGAAATTGTATTTATATTCTTTTGATCTGCTATTTTTTTCGGCATGGCTAGTGCATATGTATTGTTATACTCCATTGGCTTCAACATAACCATATTATATTTCTTTTCCATTCCAATGCGAGCCTGATCATATACTTCATCACGATTTGTGCTCTTTGGTTCTTCTTTCACGAAAGTAGATAAAGCTGTTCCTGAAAATTCTGGGTATATATCTACTTCCCCGGATTTCAACGCTTCAAATACAAATGCTGTTTTTCCAAGACCTGGTTTTAATTGTACGTTTAAATCGGTATCTTGTTCAATAAGCTGCTTATACATTTGAATTAAAATTTCAGGTTCTGATCCAAGTTTGCCCGCAATAACAATATCTTTCTTTTCTGTACTCCAAAGAAATGGAGAAGCAATCATTACTACAACTATACATATCGTCAATATAACATGCTTAGAAGAGCGTTTCGGTCGTTCAAGTATGCGAAGTACTATATCAAAGAATAAAGCGAGTAACGCGGCTGGTACGGCCCCTAAAATGATAAGTGCATGATCATTTCGATCTATGCCTAATAATATAAGCTTACCGAGCCCACCAGCACCAATGAGAGCTGCTAATGTAGCCGTTCCAACAATTAATACCATCGCTGTACGAATACCGGCCATAATGATAGGCAATGCAAGCGGAAGCTCTACCTTCCACAGCCTTCTCCAACTATTCATCCCCATAGCTCTCGCGGCTTCTATTAGTGATTCATCTAATTCCCTTATTCCTGTATATGTATTTCGTAAAATAGGTAATAGTGCATACACAACTAATGCAATAATCGCTGGAAGTTTTCCGATTCCTACTAACGGAATTAATAGTCCGAGTAATGCAAGTGACGGCACTGTCTGCATTACTGCAGAAGTTCCTATTATAAATTCAGCCATTCGTTCTTTTCTTGTTAATAAAATGCCAAGTGGCACCGCTATAATTACTGCAAAAAATAATGAAATAAGCGATATTTGTAAGTGCTCACTTAATGCAGTTAGTAATTCTATTTTTCGTTCTTGGAACGTTTGTATAAAATTAGTCACTGTTTAGCCTCTCTCCTTCATTTGTTCAACAATGTAATTGACGATATGACGACTTGTTAACGCTCCAATATATTGACCGTTTTCTTCAACTGGAACGATCTCCTCATCACGCACACGAACTAACGCTTCTTGTAAAGAAGAATGTAATGATAGTGCCTGCCCTTCTAATTGCACACTTTGATCAAGCGGCAATACATCTGCTACACTTTTCTCCTCATACCAAGTTCGTCCACGATTTCCAATGAACTCCTCTACAAATTCATTTTTCGGATTATGTATAATTCCTTCTGGTGTATCTAGTTGAACAACTTTTCCATCTTTCATAATACAAATGCGATCTCCAAGTGATAATGCTTCTTGCATATCATGTGTTACGAACACGATTGTTTTTTGAATCTTTTTTTGCAACTGTACAATATCCTTCTGAAGCTGTTCCCTACTTAATGGATCTAACGCACTAAATGGTTCATCCATAAGAACGATTTTCGGGTTTGCGGCTAATGCTCGCACGACACCGACACGTTGTTTTTGTCCTCCTGACAATTCATCAGGCATACGATCTCGATATATATCCGGATCTAATCCAACCATATGTAACAAGTCATCGACGCGTGCTTTTATTTCCTTTTTGCTCCATTGCCTCATTTCAGGAACAACTGCAATATTTTCAGCGATTGTCATATGAGGAAACAATGCAATCTGTTGCAACACATATCCTATATCCCAACGTAATTCGTTTATATTATATTGTTGAATATCTTTTCCATCGATTAAAATCGATCCTTCAGTCGTTTCGATTAAACGATTAATCATCTTCATTGTCGTTGTTTTCCCGCAACCACTCGGACCGATGAGAACGAAAAATTCTCCCTTTTTAATTTCTAAATGCAATGAATCCACTGCTTTCGTGCCATCTTCATACGATTTTGACACATGATTAAATTGAATCACAAACACAACTCCTTTACTGTTGTTTCCTTTATTTTGATGGAATATGGCATTCATTTCAAATGATACGCTTTTAAATTAAAAAAGAGCTCGCATTTGAGCTCTAACGGTCGAACAATATTGTTTTCATAATAGCAGCATATTCGCGAACATACATTTTTCTCTTAGAACGAATTGGTGTTTCAGCAGCTAGCGCCTCCATCTTCATACCTAAACGCTTTGCAATTATTTTCGTTCGATATAAATGATATGTATTACTTACAACTACCGCATGTTTCACATTATATAAATCCATACTAAATTTTAAGTTTTCATACGTATTTGTAGATTGATCTTCTATTAAAATACGACTCTCATCTATACCGTGTACCATTAAATAATTTCTCATGCTATGAGCTTCCGGTATATCTTCATCTTCTCCTTGACCACCTGAAACAATTACTTTCGCTTCAGGATGGGAAAATAAATACTCCAACGCTACATCCAAACGATTTTGAAGAGATAAAGACGGTCTATCTCCAAATAACTTTGCACCCAGTATAAGAACGTACGGAGAGTGATAGCTCAACTTTTCACGAGCAACTTTGTTCATTCGAAACGTCATATAAATGATGTATAGTGGCGGTAATAATAAAATCATAAGAAAGATCCATTTGTTCATAAATAAGTATTCACTCCCTTTCTTGTTATTATATAGAAAAAGAAAGGGAGGCAGAAGTGTTTTTTCAAACGATTGATTTATTAGAAACATGCGCCGCTACTTTACGTTGTGATAGTACATAATAAATAGCGATTCCTAATGAGAAAATCAATATGCAGCTTAATACGTAAAACGGCAGCATGACTCCGACTTTAGATACACCCGCTGTAAACAACATTAATAATAAAATTCGTATTCCAGTACCAATTAGGCGAAATAAGCTGTCTACACGTCCCATTACTTCGTTTGGAATTTCCTCCATCATCAATACATTTCTCGCCACTCTTGTACCCGCATTTCCAACTGCATGAAAAATTGCAAGTCCATATAAGAAAATTACGGAAGGTTCAATAATCATTGCGGTAATTGAAATTACATAAATAAACATCGTTATAACGATTGAAACTTCTGTTTTTACATATTTCATTATGAGTGGAATACAGATTCCTGCAACAACCGCTCCAACACCGTACATCATCCCCTCTATTGCGTATACAGAGGCATTGGCTTTAAGTATATCCGAAATATAAACTGGTATTAAATAATTTGCCATCATAACACCTATAAACGGCATATAAGTGGCCAGTAAGAACCAAAAGAGCTTAGGACGTTTTTTCATAAAGTGAATTCCTTCAAACAATTGCTTCTTAAATGTTATTTTTCTTTTCACTTCTTTTTTCTTTACGTACGGTATACATAAGAAAAGAAAAAATGCTCCAGCAAAAGTTAACATGTCTACTAACAAAATCCACTTCAAAGATACAATTTCAATTAAGAAGCTCGCGGCCGCTCCAGAAATAACTTGTGTTAACTGTCCTTGTATTTCCATCGTTCCACTTAAACTTTTATAATGTTCTGCTTGAAATATCTCTTGGTTGAACGCAAATATTGTAGGATAAAATAATAAATAGTAGAATGATCCGGCTATATAAATAAGAATATAGTGAATAGAATGATAAGGTTGCCCAGCAAATCCCCAAATAACCATTATTCCGATTACGGCTATTCCGATTCCTTCGTTACATAACAATAAAGATTTTCTTGAAAAACGATCAATACTTTGCCCAATGAATGGTGTTAATAAAAACATAATAAGGGTTGCAATGATAGAAACATAACCAAACGTTGTCTCTCCTCCACTCTCTTTAATTAACAGCCACGGAATCGTTATCATAACAATTCCGGAACCAATAGCAGATAGACTATTGGCCCCTAGAATGTAATACAAGCGAGAATCATGATAAAGTGAGGACATATCACTCCACTCCTAGTTGCTTTTTCACCTCTTTATATACGCTCATATATGCTTTTAATTCTTTAACTACATCATGAATTAATGGTTTGGCATCTTCCCCAAGTTCACCATCTTGCACATGTAATCCATCAAGCACAACTTGTTTTGGAATGGCATTTGCATAAACACCTCTAGAGACCGTTCGCATGCTGTTTAATGCATTTATTCCACCTTTACCGCCACCAGCAACCGCTAACAACGCAACTGGTTTATGAATAAATTCACTACTACTTAAGTAATCTAAAGAGTTTTTCAGCGCACCGCTCATCGCATTATGATATTCTGGTGTACATAATACAACCCCATCCGCAGCTTTCACTAACGTTTTCAATTTTTTTACTGCCTCTAAATCACGTTGTGACTCTTCTCCATTGTATAAAGGTAACTCCTCAATTGCTAAATCATATAATTCCCCTTCAAATTGATCCGCAATATATTTTGCCACCACGCGAGTTCTACCAAATTTTCTTGGTGTACCATTAATAACGACTAGTTTCATGATTATTTCTCCCCTTTGTTTTCAAGTTCTACTTATATATTATCAGAAATTTCTATACAAAACACAATATTAAGAGTTAACTTGTTTCATAAAATAGTATGATAAACAAAAAAGAACTCATACTTTCGTATGAGTTTCGCACAATTACTTCGTTTCATCTCTGAGACTCAATGTACCTAAACTTTCATTTGCTTCAAAATGATTATATGCTTTTTCCGCTAATCTTTTCCGTTCTTCTGGTAATTCTATATATTTCATTACGTTTTCAATTATTTTTTCGTACGGAGTAAACACAATTCCTGGCCACTCTACCTCATCTTCTGGATTACTATTTTCGGAAATAATAAATTTCTTATTTGCGACTGCATAAGACACGCGAGGTGTTTCAAGAATTCCTGATAAATAAAAATGAATATTTAATATAATTTTAGCTCTAGCAATCAATTCATTTCTAACAATTCCCCACGCATTATTTTTAAAAACTATATTTAAATTCGGGGCAATCGCTTTTAGATGATCAAAAATAGCTTGTCGCCTCGGATTAAGAGCACCTATAAACAGAATATCAATATCTTCAATAATCTCATCTTCAAATGCATCTTTTTTTATTTCCAAAGTTGGAGCATAGTTCATTTTTACATGTTTTATTTCTTTTCCTACCCCTTTTTGTTTTAGCCATTCTATATTTTGTTTACTATAATCCCAAATCACTCTATCTTTTAATAATATTAAATAAAGGGGGTGTGCATATGGACTTCCTTCGTATAGCTGTTCTAAATTATAAATAATTGCATCTTTCGGAAGAAGATTCGGGTTATATGCGTATGTATGGGCTCCAAAAACAACTGTATTCTTTACATTTTCCAGTATTGTTTCTGATATAATTACTGTATTTCCCTCCTGCTCCAACCGCCACTTTAAAGCTCGCGCAACATCTATGAAACTACCGTATGTCTTTGGGCATATAAAAAGACAATAATCATATTCTTTATTCAAATAAGCTTCCATTAATTTTAAATTATTTTTATATAAATCTACATCCGGATGTTTAAGTACTAACTCATTTGCATGTTTTCTTGCTACTTTATATAATCCAGCATAATAAGCAGCGATGCATCTTCTTAATTCGATTCTTTCCCGATGTTCATCTAATACATCCATGTTTAAAAGAAGATTTGCGATACAATACGCTTTTAAATGATCACGATCATAATAATAGTCTAGTAGTGGCATCAATTCTTCATACGTATTTCCATGCACCGATTCTCCTAGTTCAATCGCCCATCGCATTAATTCCATGATTACTCCACTACTCCTTTAACCGAAAATGTATTTAATAAAATTTCGCATTATTCTCTACTACATTTGCTATATGAAATGGAATCTCTTCTTTAATCGATTCCAAATACTTTTGCGACACGGCCCCTAAATGTTTTTTATGAGGTATATAGAAAGCACTAATAGAAATTTCATAGTCAAATAAGTAATCATACACATGATAATCTACAAATAAAAGATCATCCTTTGGAAAAGGAATTTCCTTCCCTTGCAGAGCATACATCAAAGCAATATTGTTTTGAGATCGTAATCGATACAACCTTGCAAGTTGGTATAATGGTTCAGCCCGGGTTGGTCTATATTCCCACGCTTTTTGAAAATAAAAAACAGCTAATGCTAAATATTGCTCTTCTTGCCCTTTAACAGTTTCTTTTTCATCAGCATCTGTCACTTCATTTTGTTTATTTGCTGAACGATTTGCTAACTGCTCATAACAAAATCCTATTCGCAATAACGAATAGAATACCTCTTCAACCCACCCCCCTGCTTCCACTCGTTTTTTATACCATTTAATCGAATCTTCAAATTGACTTAAATGAAAATAAGTTTGGGCTAAATAAAATAAATATCTTATATGCAAATCTGGCGTTGTTTCTGGGTCATTTATTCCTTGTAACAACAACCTCTCATCTCTTTCAAATTTATCAGCTTTACTCCCGCCATCTCCGGGATCATTCACGACAAGAGTCTCTAACCGATCTATCCTCGTATTGTAATTCGCTCCAACTTTTGAACGATCTATATCCCAATACTCATGAGTAACACCGACAGATTTCCATGGTAAAGAAGCTTTCAAAAGACGTGTAAGCCAATATTTAATATGAACATCATATTGCAATGTAAGATAATGATCTTCCGTTAAGCTCGTTTTATCGAAATTCGGATCAACCTCTAAAATCATATCCGCATCTAATATTAATAAATAATCTGCTTCTGGATATGTTTTTTGCGCTAATGAAACAGCTAAACTTCTGTTATAACCAAAGTTTTTAAACGGCTCATGATGAACCGTCCCAGGTATCTCATTTTCCTTACACCAATTTTCAATAATTTCAGGCGTATTATCCGTCGATCCAGTATCACAAATAGAAACATAATCTACAATTGATTTTGTTGCATTTAAACATCTTTCCATAATTCTAGACTCATTTTTGACAATCATACAAAGACATAACTTTTTTTCTTCCTTTACAGACTTCACTTGCTCATTTCCCATTTAACCACCTCATATTTTATTAACACGCTCTTCTCATATGTAACAACATTTTTTAGCTATACTGATGACATAAGCACCCTTTTACTATTTATGAAAACTTCATTTTATTTATTCTTACTTTTATGTTGGGACATATTTCATGCTTCGCTTTATATTTGATACAATCAATACAAAAAAACATAATACGGGAATCCGTACATTTCAAAGTCTAAGAGAAGGTTATATTTTGTTGGATTACATTTGGCTAGATGACAAATCACCAATTTTAGAACAACTACCAAATAATTTTAAATCTGCAGCTATATTGCTACATCCATTTGTCCAAATGCCTTTAGGATGGGAAAAGTCTGTGAGAAAAAGACCATATGAGCACATCTATCCTAGCGCTGAAGAAATCATTCACAATGGGAAATCCGTTTCTTGGAAGGAAATGATGTCTTGTAGTGGATTACATTCATACGCAGACCTAGCAATGGCCATGTTGACTTCCATTAGTGCCTTTTCAGAAGAATATAAAAGAGAGGATTTAGCTGAAAAGCTACATTCAAACTTAAAAAAAGATCTTTATTATCCAACAGAAGATTATACGTCTATATTTTTATTACACAAATTACTTAAACTCCTCGGTTCTAAAGGTGCAAAAAATCTATATTTCTCTGAACCAATTCTTGATACAAACGGATTATTACAGGTAAATAATACTACTCCATTAGATATTTGGGACATTAGCAATAATGAGTTAATTATTACTGGAGAAGACAATGAGTATGCGTTTATGAGTATATACGATTCCTTTACAACCTTATTATTAGCTAAAGAAGAAAATATAGAATATATTGTTCAATCAATGAATGTTGAAGCTGTCATTTGTGACAAAAAAACGATGATTGATTGGTATTTTTAAATTAGTAATTTCTTAAACTATAAAAAAGAAACTTGCGCTTATGCACAAGTTTCTTTTCAAAAACATCCTTATTTTTTTACAACTTCATGTCCACCGAACTGATTACGTAGTGCTGAAACTACTTTTCCATGGAATGTATCATCTTCCTGAGAACGATAGCGCATAAATAATGACATCGCGATTACTGGTGCCGCTGCTTGTAACTCAAGCGCAGTTTCAACAGTCCATTTCCCTTCTCCTGAAGAGTTCATTACACCTTTAATGCCATCAAGTTTAGGATCATCTGCAAATGCTTTTTCAGTTAAGTCCATTAACCAACCGCGGATTACTGATCCGTTCGCCCATACTTTTGCAACATCTTCATAATTGAAATCAAAGTCACTCTTATCTAGTACTTCAAATCCTTCAGCAATTGCTTGCATCATGCCGTATTCAATACCGTTATGAACCATTTTTAAGAAATGACCACTACCAACGCGGCCAGCATAAGAATAGCCATTTTCTACTGCTAAATCTTTAAATAAAGGTTCTAATTGGTCGTAAATTTCTTTTTCTCCACCAACCATTAAACAAGCACCGTATCTAGCTCCTTCTACACCGCCAGATGTACCGATATCTACATAATGTAATCCGAAGCTTTTTGCTTCTTCAGCACGGCGTAACGTATCTTTATAGAATGAATTTCCACCTTCAATAACGATATCACCTTCATCTAATAACGAATACACATCTTTTAATACTGACTCTACAACTTCTCCTGCAGGCACCATTACCCAGATCGTACGAGGAGCTTCTAATTCAGCGATCATTTCTTTTAATGTATGACGTGCAGTAATTCCTAGTTTTCCTGCCTTTTCTACAAGCTCTTTATTTACATCGTATACAACTACTTCATGCTTGTCTTCATGTAAGTGTTCAGCTAATGGGAATCCCATTTTTCCTAATCCAATTAATCCTAGTTTCATATTAATCAATCTCCTATTCTATACAAATATATTTAATATCGAAATTAGCCCAAGTGCTACTACAGATAATATAGTCTCCATTGCAGTCCATGTTAATAACGTTTCTTTCACAGTCATTCCGAAATACTCTTTAATCATCCAAAATCCTGAATCATTCACGTGTGATAAAATTAATGACCCTGCACCTGTTGCAAGTGCTAATAATTCAACATTTACACCTGGTGTACTTGCTGCAATCGGCGCAACAATACCAGCTGCTGTCATCATAGAAACAGTTGCCGATCCTGTCGCAACTCGGATAAGTGCAGCAATTCCCCATCCAAGTAATATTGGTGAAATATGTGATTCTTTCGCCATTTCAGCAATTGTAGTACCAATTCCAGAATCTAATAATACCTTATTAAATGCACCACCAGCACCAATTACTAACAGTATGTTTGCAATTGGCCCAAGGCAATCATTTGTAAATTGTAATACTTTATCTTTAGAAAATCCTTTTGCATAACCAAGGCTAAAGAAAGAATAAATCGTTGCAATTAATAAAGCGACTATTGGATCTCCAATAAAGTGTAACACTTGTGCAAGTTGACTCGTTTTATGTAACGCTACTTCAGCAATGGATGCACCAAGCATAAGAAATACTGGAAGTAAAATAGTAAACAATGTATTTCCGAAGCTAGGAAGTCCTTTCTTCTTATCTCTTTCAATAAATTGCTCCGCTATATCTAATGGTACTTCCTTATGTATACGAGCACCAATCCATTTCCCGTAAAGTGGACCTGAAATAATTGCAGTTGGAAGTCCGACAATTAACGCATATAAAATTGTCTTCCCTACATCTGCTTTAAAAATACCCACTGCCGCCATTGCCGCTGGATGCGGTGGGACAAGTCCGTGTACGACTGACAGTCCTGCTACTAGCGGAATACCGATTGTAATAAGTGATACCCCAGTTTCTAACGCAATTGTAAATACTAACGGAATTAATAGGACGAATCCAACTTGGAAAAATACCGGAATCCCTACTAAAAATGCAACGAACATCATCGCCCAGTGAACTCGTTTCTTCCCAAAACGATTAATTAATGTGTTAGCGATACGTTCAGCACCGCCAGATTCGGCCATCATTTTTCCAAGCATCGTTCCTAGTGCTAAAACTATCGCTAAAAAGCCTAACGTATTACCAAGCCCTAGTTTAATAGAATCAATAATCCCTGGATCTTTTGGTGAAGTTCCAATTAAAGGCATTCCCATTGCTAAACCTACACCAATTGCTGTTAAAATTAATGCGACAAATGGATGCCATTTTACTACCGTAATAAGTAAAAGTAGTATGACAACTGCCGCTAGTACGATCCCAACTACCATTTCTCCCAATCCCCCTATTGTTTACGTTGGAAAGCAGCTATACAATCAAATTCTTCTTTCAAGCGATTGTAAAGTCGTTCATACATATAAAACATTTCTAAATATATAGCCGTATTTTCTTTATTCGGTACATGGTGATGGACAATATCAATCCAATCCTTTACCTCTTCAAGAGAATCAATTTTTCCTACAGCATATAAAGCAACTGCCGCTGCCCCAAGCGCAGATGCTTCATGACTTTCAGGTACAAACAATTCTTTTCCCATCATATCGGACAACATTTGTCTCCAAAATGCAGATTTTGCAAACCCTCCTGAAACTCGTATTTCAGTAAGTGGCCCTGTACAATCCCTGATTGCGAGTGCTACTGAATATACACTCATACAAACACCTTCCATCACTGCACGTATAAAATGTTCTCGTTTATGTTGAAGATTGATTCCAAAGAATGTACCACGAGCGTTTGCATTCCAGTAAGGTGCGCGTTCTCCAGATAAGAAAGGTAAGAACAATAGCCCATCCGCTCCAGCTGGTACGCTTTCTGCATATTTAATTAATAAATCATAAGGATCAATGCCGAGCTTTCTTGCTACTTCTTGCTCTGGACTACCAAATTCATCACGTAACCATCTCAGTAATATTCCGCCGTTATTCGTTGGACCACCGATTACCCAGTGCTCATCTGTTAATGCGTAACAAAACGTTCTCCCTTTCTCATCTGTATTTATATTTGATGAGATTGTTCGAACCGCACCACTCGTTCCAATCGTAATTGCAGCCGCACCCGGTGATATCGCACCAACTCCTACATTTGCAAGAACCCCATCACTTGCTCCGATGACAATTGGTGTTTCTGCACTTATCCCCATCTTCTGTGCTAATTCTGGCTTCATACCTGATAAAATATATGTAGTGGGTACAGGGGTTGATAATTGTTCTGGTGACATATGTAACATAGTCAAAACATCTTCATCCCAGTTTAATGTTTCTAAATTAAATAACCCTGTAGCAGAAGCAATCGAATAATCAACTACGTAGCGTGAAAATAATTGGTAAATCACATACTCTTTAATGGAAATGAATTTATAGGCACTTGTATATAACTCTGGTTCCTCTTCTTTCATCCATAACAATTTAGAAAGTGGTGACATCGGATGAATCGGTGTACCTGTACGTCTATAAATTTCATGCCCATTCATTTGTTGTAATAATTTTTCTGATTGCTTCGTACTTCGATTATCTGCCCAAATGATAGAACGCGTTAATGGCGCACCATTTTCATCTACTGCAATTAATGCGTGCATAGCTGTACTAATACCGATTGAAGAAATATCTTCTGGTAATACATTACCTTTTTCAATGGCAACGCTTACACTTTTGTATACAGCGGCACATATTACATCAGGATCTTGCTCAGCCCATCCTACATTCGGTTGAATAATTGGGTAATCGATTGCATGTGATGCAATGACTTTTCCTTTTTCTGTGAACACAACCGTTTTTGTACTTGTGGTACCGATATCAATCCCGATTACTCTCCCCCTTGTTTCCATGCGAATCTTCCCTTCATTTCTAGCAAAATAAGATTTAGTAAACCGTTTACATGAATTAGTATATAAAATATTTTTTCATTTATCAAGTTATAAAAAGAAAATTTTTTTCACAACAAAAAGTAAATCCCCTCATTCCATTTCACTTATATACTAAATTTAGCTTTTCCGTGCGGTAAAATTACGTTATCTTCTTTACGCAATACACTCTTTCCTCTCATTAACAACACATACATAGTCCTCCATACGTTCTACTCATTTGCATGAAAAAGCGTTGAAAAGCAATATTCATTTTTAGGGATCACGTTACATAACCATCAAGCCAAGAAAAGTAACTACCCGCAGAATGAGAATTCTGTGCATTTTGCTCTTGTTTATTGTTTTAGATTCACTAGTCCTTTTATCTTGATAAACATAGAGCGCGGCCCCCCTGCTATCACTTTTTTATCTTGTAAATATATCTTACATACTATAAAATTTAATAGTATTTTTATTTTTCAGAAAAATAAAACAATAATATAGAATTTATTGTATAATGTTGTAAAAAGATGTCGGAGGGATTTAATGTTAAATAAAATATCTCAATTCACAATTAAGCTTTCATCAATTCTTTTATCACTCTTACTATTATTAAATTTACCTTATTTATTTATCACTCAACAAGGGTTTACCTTTCAACCAATTTATTTTTTTAATCAGATCGTTACCATGTTAAAACAGGTCTTCTCCCCTGAATCATTAGTGATTATAGGATCAGACCCGAAGTTTGGCCATTTCAAAAAAACACCATTATTTCCAACTGTCTTAGAACCTTACCTATATTCATTTACTATATTATTTTTAGCCTTTTTTCTTGCTCTCTTTCTATCATCTAGCATGGCATTTTTTTATTTTTTAGCGAAAGATTATATAAAAAAATGGATAAACCGAATTGTGTTCATATTAGAAGCTGTCCCTGATATGATGATGATGATTTGTTTGCAAATATTCTTCATATGGGTACTTCAAAAATTCGGGGAATCTCCTGTCACTATTATTTCTTTTAATGAAAATCGAGCTTATTTACTCCCTATTTTATCATTAGCTGTCTTACCTACATTACAAATGTTTCGGATGATGGTGTTATACATAAAAGAAGAAGAAGGAAAACATTACGTAGAGGTTGCATATGGAAAAGGCCTTTCATCAAGTTATATACTCTGCATTCATTTATTCAAAAATATATCTATCCACTTCTTTCACCATTTAAAAACGATTTTTGTTTTCTTACTTTCTAATTTATTCATTTTAGAATTTGTTTTTAATATGGAAGGCATTATTCAATTTCTATTTAATAAGGCGTTTGTTTCACCTCCCGCTGCATTTATCATACTTGTTATGATTATTTTACCGTTTTATGCCATTTTCCAAATAGTCTCATTCATGATGAATAGATGGAAAAAGCAATTGAAAGGAGTATCATTATGAAATCTATTTGGAAATCAAAACGCTTTTTAATCGGCTTTACTTATCTATTCATACTTATTTCAGCTAGTTTTATTTATAGTTGGTTCTTTAAAGATAACATCCCAAAACCTCCTCAGTTACTTTACAATGACAATAACGAATTACTTGGAAAGGCCCCCTTTCCGCCATCGTTAATTCCACCTTTTGGATCTGATCGTTTTGGAGAGTCTGTTTTCTTACAAATTGTAGAAGGAGCAAAATTCACTATTTTATTAGCCGTAGCAATTAGCTTCTTTCGAATTTTATGCGGAACATGTATAGGAATCCTCTTAAGTTTATATGCTCCAAAACTCAAGAGATTTTTCCAGTCATGCTCAGAAGTTTTTTATTATATTCCAACTCTATTTATCGCATTCATACTCATCACGCCCGTTAATATTATAATCACATCAAATGCTGATGGGGTAGATCCAAATATTTCATTTACGTTTTATCAAGTACTCGTACTTATTTTCGTCGCTCTGCCTACACTTTCTTTATACATATCCTCAGAGGTTGATGAATTTATGAAACAAGATTACATCTTAAGTTCACAATTACTGGGGGCTAGTCGTTTTCATATTATTAAAAAACACTTACGAGTCTTATTACTTGACCGCTTATTTGTATTATTTATGGAACATATCGTCCAAACACTCATACTCGTTATCCATTTAGCGTTGCTTAACATTGTAATTGGCGGCATACAAATGCGTGAACTCTATGACGGAGTGCTCAAACCTGTTTCTCTATCTAATGATTGGGCAGGTCTTATTGGATTAAATCGTAATGAAATGAATCTTTCATGGTGGATTATTTTTTATACTCTCGCTTCATTCTTTATTACGATTCTATTTATTAAGCTTATGACCATCGGGATTCAAGATGCACTGAAAGCAAGAGATTCGCAAATTGTAGCAATTCAAAACGTTCCAGATCATAAAAAATTTGTTAAACATAAAGATTCCTTTTCGTTTGCAAATAAAGTAAACCTTTAATCATTTCTCATTAATCAAGTATTAATTGGCATCGATATTAGTAGAAAATAAAGAAGATGATCCCTATTAAATACAGGGATCATCTTCTTATGCTGTCTAACTTTTTTACATGTCCTTTGCTAGACTCATGCTTTTTATATTTAAAGTGAATTATTTGCAATCACAATTATGTTTTTTAAAATCAATTACCATACGCCCTTGAATTCTACCTTGTTCCATTTCTTCGAATACATTTTGTACTTTATCTAGCGAACAAGTTTGAACAACCGGCACTACTTTTCCTTCTGCCCCAAACATAAACGCCTCTTCCAAATCTTTACGAGTACCCACTAGAGAACCAACTACTTCAATTCCATCCAGTACAAGTCGCGGGATGTTTAAGTCCATTGTTTCTACTGGTAGCCCTACTGCAACTACTTTACCGCAAGCACGTACTGCATCAACTGCTGAGTTAAAGGCTACTTTAGAGACTGCTGTTACTACCGCAGCATAAGCGCCACCAAGCTCCTCTTGAACAATTTTATCAGCAGGACCTTGAGAAATTGGATTGATAGTCATATCAGCACCAACTTCTTTCGCTAAGGCTAATTTGTCGTCATTAATGTCTACTGCGATTACCTTTGCACCAAATACATTTTTAGCATATTGGATAGCTAAGTTACCTAATCCACCGCAGCCATAGATTACAATAGGTTGACCAGGTTTAATATCTGATACTTTAATAGCTTTATATGTAGTTACACCAGCACATGTAATTGATGATGCTTGAGCAGGATCTAATCCTTCTGGTACTTTTACCGCATAATCAGCAGTAACGATACATTGTTCAGCCATACCACCATCTACTGAATAACCTGCGTTTTTAACTTCACGGCAAAATGTTTCTCTACCAGTTACGCAATATTCACAACGTCCACAAGATTGGAACATCCATGCAATACTTACACGGTCACCTATCTTTAGCGAATTAACATCATCAGCTATTTTCGTAACAATACCTACACCCTCATGACCAAGAATACGGCCATCAGTGTTACCAAAATCATGATTCGCAACGTGTAAATCAGTGTGGCAAACTCCACAATACTCTACATCTACTAACGCTTCGCCTGAGCGTAACGGACGTAATTCTTTTTCAATCACTTCGATGTTTGCTTTGCTGTTTTTATTAACCACTACTGCTTTCATATGTGATCTCCCCTTTAGTGTTTTAGCGTTTTAATGAGTTTATCTCACAACTACTTTCCTCACTACTTTGGCTAGTTATTGTACCAAATTTAAGTGTTCAATCATCATTACATCTTCATCATAACATGACACTTCATAAACAGCTTGTGAAATTATGAACAATATTTGAATTATTACACAAATCGGTCTTTATTTTAAATTTTTAAAAATGAGAGTTTATCACTGACTATAAGTAAGTCATACATTTCTAAAAGAAAATAAAGTAACAAACTTCTCATCGATAAAAAAGCTCTTCACTCAATATTTTCTATATTTAAACACTTAGTTTCACAGTAATAGCCTTTACCGCCAACATAAACTTTTTCTATTTTATTTTTGCTATTGGTTGCTAATTTAACTAATATTTCAGAAGGCAAGTGTAATGAATAACCTTGTTCAAATACATAGACTTCTTTTTGCAAGTAGTGCTGTTCATAAAGGTAGCAAGCTAATGCACCGTTTGAAGTTCCAGTCGCTGCTTCTTCATTAATGTCGTATAGTGGAGCAAAATTTCTGCATATAATTCGATTGTCATTAAAAGTATATAGATGCATCCCGACAACATTATAATACTTGCTGATTTCTTTAATTTTTTCAAAATTAGGTTGTAGCGCATGTAATTGTGTTTCGCTTTTTATAGGAATTAAAATATCTTTTAAGCCCGTGGAGACAATTTGAATTGGGTAATTATTGTCTATATCTTTAATGTCAAAACAGTCGATGAACTCGTTTGGAGATACAACATCATAGAATATCGGTTTGTTTTGTTCCATGAATATGATGTCATCTTTTATAGTAATAGTAAGAACACCGCTGTTCGTTTCAATCGTATAGCGATTCTTGAAATTTTCATTTAAATGCATCAGTATCGTGAAAGATCCGATTGTGGCATGACCACATAAATCAACTTCTTCTTTTGGTGTAAAATACTCAAATTTATAATCAGCAATTTCAGATTCTGATATAAATGCGGTTTCCGCATAGCCCAGTTGTTTCGCTATTTCCATTTTTTGAGTAGTGGTCAATGTATTCTCAATAAATACCACTCCCGCTTTATTTCCGCCTTTATGATCCTTGCTAAATGCACTTGCAACATAAACAGATATTTTCATAAGACACCTTCCTCGCCTATAGCAAATTTCAATATAATAATCCTATATATAAATATAATTGGATAAATTATCAATATAACAAGAGACAAACTATTTTTTTTAGCATTTGAACTCTCCAAAAATAGTTTGTCTACAGTCTGAAAGCACTTCATTTGAAGAGCTTTTTTTATATTCGCTTCATCGAAATCGTTTCACGTATACTTTGTAAATTTTTTAGCGTTTCCTCTTGTCGCTGCAACGACAACCCTACATACAAAGTATCTAATAAGCTTAACTGTGCTAATCGTGATGAACTTGCTTCTGTGCGGAACTCAGTCTCACGTGTTGATGTATATAACGTAATATCAGCAAGTTGACTTAATGCTGATTTCTTATAGCTCGTAATCGCAATAATTTTGGCCCCTCTTGCTTTCGCTACTTCTAACGCTTCAAGTAATCCTTTATTGCTACCAGAATGAGAAATGCCAATAACAACTGAATTTTCCGAGAGTAAACCTGCTCCCATAATTTGAAAATGCGAATCAGTATGAGCGATACAAGAAATACCCGTTCTCATAAACTTATGATACGCATCCATCGCAATAATACCAGAGCCACCATTTCCATAAAACTCAATTCGACTTGCTTCTTGCAAAGCTCGTACAGCCTGCTCAAGTGCTGTTTCATTTAGCAAATGTAAAGTATCTTGCAGTCCTGTAATATGCGAATGAAAAACTTTTTTAGCAACAGTTACCATACTATCTTCTGCTGATACCTCTTCATGAATATTTTGCATCGGTGTATGTACAATTTCACGAGCTAATGTAATCTTTAAATCTTGAAAACCTTGCAAACCAAGGTGTTTACATAAGCGGAATATCGTCGCTTCGGAACTACTCGTAACTTCAGCTAATTCTGTAATAGATTTATGTACAACATCTTGTGGATGTTTCAAAATATGTTCGGCAATACTTCGCAATTTCGGTGATAAACCATTTAACGAAGCCTGAATCTTTCCAATCCCACTCCTTGTACCAGGCATAGCATATCCTCCTCTTCTATCGTAGCTTTATCCTGTAAAAACCGATTAGTTTAACTTTATTGTACCTAATTATTGAAAGAAGAAAAACCTATATTAGGGATTACTATAAATTTTAATTGCTCCTATGTATTCTGTCATACGATATAACAGAATTATTCATGCTTATGAATAATCCTCCCCATGTTTCACTGCGTATAATGCGGCTTGCGTACGATCATCCACTTCCAATTTAGCTAAAACGTTTGAAACGTGTGTTTTCACAGTTTGTTCTGTAATATGAAGTTCTGCTGCAATCTCCTTGTTGCTTCTTCCTTTCGCAATTTCGCGAAGTACCTCTTGCTCTCTTTTCGTTAACATTGAAAAAGGATTTTCTATTTCCTTCTTTACTGCGGTACGCCCCATTAATGCAGGTGTTACTTTCGGGTGAAAATTCGCATTTCCTTGATGTACTGCAATAATAGAAGCGACAAGTTGCTCAGGTTGTACTTCTTTTAATTGATAACCATCTGCTCCAGCTTCAAGTGCTGGTATAACATAATCTTGCTCTGAAAAACTACTTAATATAAGTACCTTTATCGTCTCATCGTATTGCTTTAGACGTTTTGTTGCCTCAATTCCATCCATTTTCGGCATCGATACATCCATTAGTACGACATCCGGTCTTTCTTTTTGCACGAAATGTAATGCCTCTTCGCCATTTTCCGCTTCCCCAATAATTTCAAATTCTTCTCTCGTTTTCAAAAAGAATACAAGTCCTCTTCGAACGATATGATGATCCTCAACTAGTAGCAATTTAATCTTCAATCTTATTCTCCCCTTCAAATCGGCAATTGAATTTCTATTTTTGTACCCTTTCTTAGCTCTGTTATAATTTGAAACGACCCCTTCATTAACTGAATACGTTCCTTCATACTTTTCAGGCCAAGTGCTGACTCCCTTACTTGCTCTTGTATAAATCCTATTCCATTATCTTCTATGTAAAAATGTAACTGGTTATTTTCTATTTTCAAAAGAACATGTACCTTTTCACACGAAGCATGCTTTTTACAATTATGTAGCGCCTCTTGGCTAATACGCCATAAAACTTCTTCTATTTCATCCCCAATTGAAACCATCCCATCAATTCGAACTTCCACTTGAACTCCTAATAACTTCCCGTAATTTTGAATTGCTTCTGCTAACCCTTTCTCTAATCCTTCAGGTCTTAATTGCCAAATTAATAGAGTCATCTCTTGTAATGCTTCTTGTGATAATTCTCCAATATAACTTAACATCTCTTGCAATTCTCTATCTTGCGTCATATTCAAAGTACCTTTCGCTGTTAGCATAATAGAAAATAACAATTGTTTTACTGAATCATGTAAATCACGTGCAAGTCGATTTCTTTCCGCTACCACTACATATTTACGTTCTTTCTCAACTAACTGAATACGTTGTATTGTTGTTCCAATTTGAAATGCAATTGATTCTAATAATGCTAACTCTTCCTCTGAAAAATGAGTCTTATGAGGCGCAGCCACATTTAGTAGACCAAATTTTTCTGATCCAGACCTAAGCGGAATTGTCGCATGATGTGTAACATCTTCTGTCTCTCCCCAATTACATTCAATTGCATCTTCTATTCGCTTACATTCAATAATATTAGTCGCTTTTTCTAATCTCCCATTCACAAAACGTTCTACACACCAACAGTTTCCTTCACACATCGGCTTCTTCTCTTGCCACGTAAGAGCCTCTGGTAAATTTTCGTCTACAAGCATGCTATGCTTTCCACTTTCATCAATAAAGAATATCCACCCTGTTTGTAAATTCATTACTTGTAACAATGTATGCAACACTTTTTCTAACATATCCTGTAAGTTTGTTGCTTCATTTAATAATTCAGCAATTTCTTTTAATGCTTCTAAACGATGCATCTCTTTTTCTTCAAAGTTCATTCTCATCACCAACTACAATTATAACATTAAGAAATTTCTAAATTCTATAAATAAAAAAAGAACCGAATCCCTTCAGCCCTTTCTTTATATCAATCATTTTATTATTGTTATTCTATCCAATGTTGGAATCAGAATTTTTGTTAACAAACGATTCTACTTTAGCTTTCCGATAAAGATTGTCCACCATGGATATGCTGTAAACCTTCAGTAGTAACAACCATATTCGCTGCTGGCATTTGCACTTGATTCTTATGAAACATAGACATTAATTCAAATCTTACTTGTCTAGAAGTTTCAAAATAATCTTCTGGCTTTATTAAACCTGTAATACAAAATTCATAGCCAACATATTTCAAGTTAGGATTTAAGTCTGTAACACCGACGTATTTAAATGGTTCAACAGCGTCATCCTCTACTCTATAAAGAGTTTGATTCAATTTTTCATTGCATATAACACATACTTCTTCTAACAATTCCTTCACTCTTGTTGGATCTTCCTGATAACTTACCGTGATGCGTTCAATTACACGCATCCATCCTTTATTAAAATTTTGTATCGTTCTAATCTCTCCGTGCGGGATGGTAAGTAGTTTTCCTGACCATTCACGTATTTGCATAAAACGAATACTAATCTCTTCAATAGTTCCTGAATTTGTTCCGTTAAAAGTTACAAAATCACCAACTCGGAACTCTTTGTCCGCTAATCTTGCAAAGCCTAATATAACATCTTTTAGCATCTGTTGTGCTGCAAAACCGATGACAACTCCAGCTATCCCTGCACCTGCAATAATACTTTTTATATCTACAAATTGGCTAATTAAATATATGATAAGACTGATGATAATGATATATCTAAAAATAGATCGAATTACACTTTGAATCGTCTGCTCTACCTCTTCATCAAAAAAGCTTGATTTCCTAAAAAACCAATCAATAATACGATTTATTACAAATGAAATAATGATTAAAACTAAAGCAAATAGTAAAAATCTTAAAAGTAAAAACTCCCTTACATAATTAAAAAATTCTTCAGTATACGTTAATAAGCTCATTCATCCACTTCCTTAACTAATAAAAATTCTATACAAAGCTGCTATATTTTTAAAATTCATTAGACATTCTTCTATAAATATACCCTTTTTCATAACCTAAAGGGAGCTGACAATTGAATTTTTTTATGACTTTACTTTAAGACTACACTACCCATCCAAATAAAAGGAAAACATTTACATAATATCGAATAGTTCATTTGAAAATATTATTACTCACGGAGGTTGCAAGCAATGGGATATATTGAAGAACTAAGAGACGTTGTTGGATCAAGACCGCTTAATTTAGCAGGCGTTGCGGTAGCTGTTTTCAATGAACAAGGACAAATACTACTACAACAAAGGCGAAATGGCATGTGGGGCGTTCCAGGAGGTTTTGTAGAACTTGGTGAATCTATAGAAGCAGCTGGAAAACGAGAAGTACTTGAAGAAACCGGAATCGAAATTGGTACACTTCAGCTAGCAACTGTATTTTCAGGTAAAGAATGTTTTGTGAAATTACCGAACGGAGATGAATTTTACCCTATAACAATTGCTTACCTTTGCAAAGATATTACAGGTGGCTTGCTAAAAGCTGATGGAGTCGAATCATTACATGTACAATTTTTTAATTTAAATGAGCTACCACAAAATATTAGCCCATTCATAAAAAAATTAATTGAACAAAATGTCGTCTCAGTTTAAACGCAAAAAAGAGACCTTTTTAAAGGCCTCTTTTTCATTTCACTTCTGCATGTAAACAAGATTTAAAATGTCCAAGTGCAAATTCATGCCCTTGCGCATTAAAAGATGCAACTGCCTTTTCATAAACAACAATTTTAAATCCTTTATTATAAGCGTCTACTGCTGTGTGAAGAACACAAATATCAGTACAAACACCTACAAGATGAACTTCTTCTATTCCTCTTTCTCTTAACTTCATTTCTAAGTCGGTTCCTGCAAATGCACTATATCGTGTTTTATCCATGTAATATACATTTTCAGCATTTTTATATGTTTCGTATACATCTTGTAATTCCCCAAACAAATCTCTTCCACTTGTACCAGCTATATTATGGGGTGGGAATAATTTTGATTCTGGATGATATACATCATTTTTTTCATGTTTATCAATCGCAAAGACAACGTAATCTCCATTTTCAATATATTGCGTCGTTATATGTACAATTTCCTTCTCAATTTCTTGACCTGGTTTTCCGCAAGTTAAAGCACCTTTTTCCGCTACAAAATCATATGTATAATCAATATTAATAAGAGCTCGTTTCATAACTACTATCTCTCCTTCTTCTGTTTCACAGTAAACAATAGAAAATTTGTTATTACGACATCGTATGTACTATTCGACATTTCAAATGAAATACCTACATTTTTCTTGTAAAACTTACCTTAATTCGAGTTTATCATAAAGTGAAACTTTAATCATTGGAGAGTTTGTTCATCTCCAATGATTATTAGTTAAACCAATCGGACAGTTGATCTCCCACCTAATCTCCTCACATATACCGATTTTTAAGGCGAGGTCTTACTGCCCATTAATGCGGGATATAATAGATACACAATGGTAAAACAACTAGCTCCTATTACTAAGTCATGAATTTGGTAATTAAACGTAATTTGAATCACCTCTTGTATCGTAAACCAAATTACTGCCATCATTATACTAATCAAGACGATACGAATACACCGATTCACATCTTCAACCTCTTTATCTGTCATAGTAGTAGCAAGTGATTTCTTCCTATTTAATCGTATTAGAAAACGAAACAAGTTATTCACTCTTGCACACTCTAGTCCAAATAAAAAAGCACACTACTTTTTTGAGTAATGTACTTTTTATTCTTATTAAGACGCAGGCTTTGTCTCAAATGTTGCTTGATTAAAACTAATAACCTTTCCTTTCGGGTCATTGTTTTCATACTGAACTGCAGTAATCGTATGACTACCTGTTTCAAGCGTCTTTTCTTTTAATTGTACTGTTGTCTGCGTTGTACTAGTTACTTGATGTCTATCTGTATACATTTGATCTACAAATATGAAGGTTTCTTTATCACTTTGAAAATTAGAAAGTTCTAATTCAACTTGCTGAATTAAAGTATCCTTTTTAATGAATACAGTCGGTATATTGCCATTTTCAGAAGTACCATCTGGAGTAATAACTTTTACTTTCCCTTCTCCAATTGACATTGCACCTTCAGGAAATACAACCATATTCTCATCACTTGCGTTTACAACTTGTTCTTCCTGTTTTGATTGCGCGTCCTCTTTTTCCTGTGGAGCACCGCAACCTACTAATAACAATACAGACAATCCAGTGATTATGAATTTTTTCAAAATTCATCCCCCCTGTCATTTGATTATAATTTATTATACAAAAATAACTTTTAAATTTTAAGACAACTTTTAAAACTTTTATGAACATATAGAAGCTTGCTCACGATTAATGTATCATACTTTCCTTAATAGAACATTAATTTTTTTTATGAAATAAATAGTAATTCCTTCTTATTTATCATTTTAGCCCAACAAATCGATATAATACCCCCTCAAAAATAAAAAGACATTGATATGTCCAATGTCTTTTCTATGTAGCACTTTAAAAAACAAATGTTGTGATTTCTTCTACTTCTTTTCTTGGAAGTTTTTTTGGCTTATCTTTCGGAAATCCTAGTGAAATAACCATATTTATTTGTTTTTCAGGCTCAATTTGTAAATATTGGCGCAGTTCATCTTGAGCTAGCAATACTGGCCCTGTCATTGGACAAGTACCAAGTCCCTTTGCATGTGCAGCTAACATTAAGTTTTGTGCCGCTAAACAGCTACTCTTAATCCCTTCTTCTTCCCAAACTGAATCTGGAACAAACGCAATTGGATCAAATATCTTTTCACGAAACTTTGATTCATATGGTGTTGCCAAACATACGATTAATACTGGTGCCTCAGAGAAAGCTGTCGCATATGGTCCGAAAGAACGTGTAAGTAATTTCCCTGCTTTCTCTTCTCCATTTTCTGCTGCTTTTGCCGCAAATTTATGTAATGCATCCCATGTCATTTTTTCAATTTCTTTAATCTTCTCTCGGTTCATAATAACCAAGAATTCCCACGTTTGTGAATTCGTATCACTCGGTGCGTAACGAGCACAATCAATTATTTCTTTTATATCATTAGTAGATACTTCTTGATCTGTAAATTTTCTAACACTTCGTCTTCCGTGAATTACTTCTTTAAAATCTTCATAATTCATATATTAAATCCCCTTTTTACAGCGTTTTCAAAACTTGTCCTATGCTTGAATTATATCATGAAAAAAAGCCGGAAGAATACCAGCTTTTTTCTTCATGATTAATTTGTCACTTTAAACAAACGAATACTCTCTTCATATGCAGCTTGTAATTTTTTCGTAATTGGTCCTCTTTCACCAGCTCCAAACTGTTCATCACCAATTTGAATGACTGGGAATATTTCAAGTGGCGTCGCTGTAAAGAAGCACTCATCAGCTTCATATACTTCTTGTAATGAAAACTCTCGTTCTTCTACTTCGATATGTAACTCTGTCGCTAATGTAATCACGTAGTGACGTGTAATACCATGTAAAATGAAATGATCCGCTGGATGTGTAATTAACTTATTATTTTTCACAATAAAGAAATTGGAATGACACCCTTCAGTCACAATGCCATCCCGTACTAATATTGCTTCTTGATATCCTTGTTCATTTATTTTGTTTTTGATCATAATATTAGGAAGCAAATTTAAAGATTTTATATGGCAAAACTTCCACCTGATGTCCTCTTCTACTGTTACCTTAATCCCTGCCTCCATTGAAGCAACTGGTCTTGGGAACGAAACAAGATTTGCAAAATATGTCGGTTGTAAATCTGATTCATATACATGATTGCGCGGTTGTGCACCTCTTGATATTTGTAAATATACATTCCCATCTTCTTGAAATTGATTTTTTTCAATCATTTGATATAACTCTTCTACTAATTCTTCCTTCGTAAATGGTGGAATTAGTTTTATTTCTGCCATAGAGTTAAAGAATCGTTCTAAATGTAAATCTAATAAATGAGGCTTGCCATCGTATAGTCTAAATACTTCATAAATACCATCACCAAATTGGAAACCGCGCTCTTCTAATGCGACCATCGGCTGTTCTTCCTTCGTATTAATCATTCTCCCATTAAACAAGATCCAATCTTTATGAGTAGCTTTCATTCTTCCCCACTCCTTTATCACATGATTGATTTTATTGTACAACTTATGTCACCTCGAAAGAAGGAATTTTCTGTATTTTCACAAACAAAAAATACATCACTTCGTAAAAGTGATGTATTTTATCATTTATTTAAGGAAATATTTTTCAATATCATCTAACATAAGGTTCGCAGCTTTAATACCGCCTGCTGTATTCCAGATTACCTCATCTACTTGGAATACTTTATTATTTTTAGAAGCCTGTAGTTGCTTAAAGAGTGGATCTTCTGTCCATTCCTTTGCTAACGAATTTCCTTCATTATTCTTATCTGCATCTTTATCAGACGTGAAATAGAATAAGTAGTCTCCGTCCATATTTGGAATTTGCTCTTTTGTAATTCCTTTTATCGCAAAATCATCTTTATCTTGTAATGGTGGTCGTTTAAATCCAATATCATTTAAAACAACTCCCGAGAATGAGTTTTTTTGATAAATACGAACATCACCTGGCACGAAACGAATAATAGAAACTTTAGAATTCAATTTATCGCCTAACTTCTCTTTCATTCCTTCAATACGTTTTTTATAATCATCAAGAGCTTTTTGCCCTTCTTTTTCTTTATTTACAGCTTTTGTATAAAGCGTAAAGTTTTCTTTCCAATCACCGCGTAATGTTTCTGCATAAACAGTTGGTGCGATTTCTTTTAGCTGATTATATATTTTTTCGTGACGCATTTTATTTCCGATAATTAAATCTGGCTTAAGCTTCATTACTGCTTCTAAATTAATATCACGTTCAGTTCCTACAACTTCCGTATTTTTTAACTCTTTCGCTACATGAGGATACCATTCATCACCAGCACGTGGTTTCGTAGTCCCCACTGGCGTTACGCCCACAGCTAGAAGAGCCTCTGCACCTTCATTTGTTAAAACAACAACTTTTTTAGGTGTACCATTTACTGTCGTTTCGCCCATTGCATGCTTTACCGTATATGAATCTTTTGCTTTCTCTGATATATCATTTTCCTTTTTCTCTTCTTTACTACATCCTGCAATTACAACCATGAGTATCATAATGCAGAACATAATTAGTTTTTTAGTATGTATCATATGTCCTCCCTAGATGAAATCGATTATCATTAACAATTAAAGATTAATGTATCCTACATACATTGTCAATGTATATCAGAAAACTTTTTTAATATATACTGTTTAGATTCTATCCGCTTTTCTAATGTTTCTTTTTAAAACATAGTGCATAAGTATGAAAATAAATGTTGTTATTAAAATGCGTATCTTTGTTATACATAACAAAGATACGCATCCATATTGCATTATCATTTTAATTGCTAATATTGAGTATACTTAATATACGATGGATCATTATATACCCACTGATTTCCACCAAGGTTTAACCAACCATTTTCATTTATATATACTAAATAAGATTCTGGAGAATTTAATTGGCGGATAACTGCAGATGTAGTCGATGGACCACTTCTTAAATTTACATTCATCCCTTGTATATATGCAACCCCAATCGGACTTCCATCACTATTACTTGTCTTTACAAAATTAATGTAAGAAGGATCATTATACACCCATTGTCCATTCCCCAAATCTAACCATCCGTTACTTTCCTGATATACAACGTAAGATTCTGGAGAATTTAATTGACGAATAACTGAGGAAGAAGTTGATGGACCATTTCTTAAATTTACATTTTTCCCAAGGATATAAGCGATTCCCTTCGTTTGAGGTGTCGGTTGTGGGTTAGGAGGTTGTGGATTTGGAGCTACTCCAAAAATAGCCGCTATTCCATTCGCATACGCTTGACTTAGATCTTCAATAAATTGTGGATTTTTTAATAAATTTGCATCAAACGTTGTATCAATAAAGGCAGTCTCAGTTAAAATTGCATCCATTGCGGTTTCTCTTAATACCGCATAATTTTCTTTTTTTGCTCCTCGATCACGAAGACCGTATTTTGTTAATATAGGATTTACTGCTGTATGCATCTTTTGTTGCTTTGCATATGCAGTGCTGCTGTTGGATAACGCATTATAAATATAGCTTTCAAAACCTGTACCCCCGCCGCTATTAATATGAAATGAAATAAAATAATCCGCACCAAAAGCATTGGCAATATTAGCACGTTCCGATAAAGAAATAAACACATCACTATCACGTGTCATTTTAATTGTAATTGGGTAATTTACCGTTAAAATGTCTCGAACGCGTCTAGCAATTTGAAGTGTTAAGTTTTTTTCTACTAAACCATTACCAACAGCACCAGAATCATATCCACCGTGCCCTGCGTCTATAACAAGTTTCATTTTATTGCCCCGCCCCTTTCTTGTAATATGTTTGCATTGCTACTCGTCCTATTTTATGTGAAATGTACAAGTTCTGTTACAATTACAAATAAAAAAACGCCTTATGTAAGGCGTTTTCTATCATCTTGCTTTAACCAATTTAAAATAAATATATACGATTGATAGTGAACATAACGTATGCAAAATAAAATAAATAAAAGTGTTATTCCAGCACCACTATAAAGTAAACCGAACTTAAAAAAAACATTCACAAGTGGTGGAAAGTTCATTAGATTTTGTAATGTACTAAGCATACAAAACATAATGAAAAAGACAGGGACGTATTGTAATTCATACGGCTTTTTTTTCTTACTCATTCTTTTCCGAATGAGTATATGACATAATTCTGCTACTATAAAGCACCCTCCAATTAATACAAGACCAGAAGTCATCGTCATACATCCACCTGCCTTATATTTATTTTATCTCATAAATAATCATCGTTATATTTTCTTTACATACTCTTCATCTTCTGAAGTAAAACCAAAACTCTCTATGAAAGACTTCGCCTTTTCTGTTAATTCCTCTTGTAGCACTTTTATTTCTTTCACATTTCTTTGTTTCATCATTTCTTCAAATGTAAAATACGTATTTGCACCATAACCGTAACCTTGGTAATCAAAATGAATAATTAGCTGTGATAAAACAGCTCGTTCCTCTTGAACACTATAATCTATTACACCAATATATGTATCATCAACTTTCACACAGTACTGTACCTTTTTCTCACCTAAACTATGCGATTTAAACATTTCTTTAACAACGCTTTCATTTTCTACGGTAACTTTCTCAAACGTAATCATATGTTGTCCATCCTTTTACTATTATTGTATCAATAATACTTCCTATTTATGAAAAAAACCTTAAGACCGTATGCGATCTTAAGGTTTTTCTAATTAAACTAAGCTATACGCACGTTTTGTTTCTTCATGGAACTTATTCGTATCGTATTTATGCTCAACATAAATTTGGTGCCATACCATAAACGCAAGGACAGTCCAAATTTTACGGCTATAATCGCCTTTATCTGCACAATGTGCTTCCAGTAAGTTTAATACATACTGTTTGTCGATTAAATGCTCTGTTTTACTCTCGTTTATAATATTGATAGCCCAATCATGCATTTCGTCTTTTAACCAGTGACGAATTGGTACTGGGAATCCAAGTTTTTTACGATCTAATACGTGATCTGGAACGATTCCGCGTGCTGCTTCACGTAAAATAGCTTTCGTAGTTCCGTTAGCAATCTTAAATTCAGTTGGAATTTTAGATGCAACATCGAATACTTCTTTATCTAAGAACGGTACACGAAGTTCTAATGAGTTTGCCATTGTCATTTTATCAGCTTTTAATAAAATGTCACCACGTAACCATGTGAACATGTCAATGTACTGCATTTTGCTTACATCATCATAATCTTTAATCTCGTTATACAATGGTTTCGTGATATCCATATAGTTAACACTTTCATTGTAATACTTCATTAATTCAACTTTTTCTTCTTCACGGAAGATTTTCGCGTTTCCATAGTAACGCTCTTCAATTGGCGTACATCCACGCTCTAGGAAGCTCTTACCTTTAAATCCTTCTTTAAGAGCACCACTTAATGCTTTTAGAACGCTCTTACCTGGGCTAGGAATGTAAGAGAACATTTTTAGTGAGTTTGGCTCACGATAAATGTTATAACCACCAAATAACTCGTCTGCACCTTCACCTGAAAGAACAACTGTTACATGCTTACGTGCTTCTTTTGCAACGAAGTACAATGGTACAGCTGCTGGATCTGCTAAAGGATCATCCATATGCCAAATGATTTTTGGGAACTCATCCATAAACTCTTTCGCTGAAATGAATACGTTATGGTTTTTAACGCCTAATTTCTCAGCAGTTTCTTTGGCAACATCAACTTCACTGAAACCACGTTGTTCAAAACCAATAGAGAATGTTAAAAGATTTGGATTCATTTCTCTTGCGATAGAAGCGATAATAGATGAATCGATACCACCAGATAAGAATGAACCTACTGGTACATCACTGCGCATATGCACTTTTACTGAATCGTATAACACATCACGAATTGCTTGGATATGCTCCTCTTTCGTTGCGCTTGAAGCATTGAAATAAGGTTTCCAGTAGCGATGGATCTCCATCTCTTTACCGATTTCTTTTACGAAATAATGACCAGGCTCAATTTTATTAACATCAATTGTTAATGTTTCTGGCTCTGGACCATATTGGTACGTAAAGTAATGTTGTAGTGACGTTGGATTAACTCCTTTATCTTCCATCACATGCATAATACTTTTCTTCTCAGATGCGAAGAATGTAGTATCACCTTGTTGTGCGACGTATAAAGGTTTAATACCGAAGTGGTCACGTGCACCGAAAAGTTTCTTCTCTTCACGATCCCAAATCATAAATGCAAACATACCACGAAGATAGTCTACACATTTTTCTTTCATATGTGCATACAATGCAATGATAACTTCTGTATCAGATTGTGTTGCAAACGTTGCACCTTTTTCAAGTAACATTTCACGTAATTCTACATAGTTGTAAATTTCACCATTAAAAATAATTACATATCGATCATTTTCATAAGTTAGCGGCTGATGTCCTGCCTCTAAGTCAATGATACTTAAACGGCGGAAGCCAAATTGTACATGTTCATCACGAAAATATCCTTCGTCATCTGGACCACGGTGGAAAATCATCGTGTTCATATTTTCAAATTGATGTTTTTCTGTTTCTGAAAACTCTCTAGGGTTTTCACATAAACATCCTACAAAACCACACATACTTCTTACCCTCTTTCGGTTTTCATTCTGTTTCTATACTACTATATCAACCCTATTTATACTAGCATAATCAACTGAATATGGCGACCAAAAACTATAAAAAAATCACTCCATTTCACATTTTTAACAATTTTTTATGAAAACATGAAAACTAGGCACTCACCTTTCTCCGCTTTTGTCATATGATATTGCAAATTGATTTCTAGGAGGGAATACCATGAGTGAAGAAAAAAAAGATTCTTCTCGCCCACCGGTTCGTAATTACTTAAAGCAAATTGATGATTTCTTCGAGCAAACACCTCTTCGCAATGTAATCGCTGATTTAAATCATTTTTTCCAAAAAGGAAACCGTTTATTAACATTCCCTGTAGATTTATATGAAGTTGGTGAAGAACTCGTTGTTACAGCTGAACTACCAGGTATACAAAAAGAGCAAATTCAAATTGAAATACAAAGTGAATACTTAAAAGTCTCTGTAAAAGAAGAGATACTCGAAGAAGAAGAAGAAACATCCCATAACTATTATCGCCGGGAACGTTCCATTTCAGAAGCATCAAGATTGATTAAGTTGCCGTATTCAATTAATAAAAAAGCAGCAAAAGCTTCTTATCAAAACGGCGTATTAGAAATTCGGGCGCCGAAACTTCCCCAACAACATGACATTTTATCCATAGACTAATGCAAAAAAAATAAGGGTGCATAGCACCCTTATTTTTAATCCACTAATCGCTTCATATCACGTATAATGTCTTCATATGGCGTATTACTAATTCCACTATACTTTTTCATTACTTTTCCGTTTTGATCAATTAAATAAAATGATGTGCCATGCATGACCTGACCATTCTCCGGCTTATCTACAAGTGATTGGAAATTATCTTTTGAAAACTTCGTAATATCTTCTAACGAATATCCCGTTAATAAATTCCAGTTACTAGTATCCTCTGTAAACTTTTGAATAAAAGCTTTCAGATTTTCCGGCTTATCAAGGTCTGGATCTACACTAAATGAAACAAACTGAACGTCTATCTTCTCTTCTTTTGCCATCTTTTGCAGCTTGGCCATATTTGCAGTCATTGGTGGACAAACTGTTTGACAATTTGTGAACATAAAATCTGCAACCCAAACTTTCCCTTTTAAATCTTTTGTACCAAATTGCTTTCCATCTTGATTTGTAAATTGGAAAGTTTCTAAATCCCAATTTAATGGTTTACGAAGCTTTGAACCTGATTCACCACATCCAGCAAGTACAAAGAGACAAAATACAACCATAAGACCAATTATTTTTTGATAACGCTTCATTTATAAACCTCTTTTCTCTATCCTAAATTTAAATAGGTTATGTTTATAATAACAAAAGTTAACACTACGAGAAAATTGTTTACTACATTTGTTCACGAAATCGTACGAATTTACGTATGTTACTTCTTTATTTCAAGCGAATTACTAGACAAAATATATTTTTTTACTATTATTTCTATAAATAGAATTGATAAAACTAATTTTATTGTTACTTTTGTAAATACCTCTCCCTATTTTTTAACAATTCCTTAAACATTAATCCATGTTTTACACTGTATTCCTTAACAACATTTCGGTACAATACAAATACAACGATTGTAAATGAGGTGATGTTCATGGCAAAGCGCTATGAAAATATGGATAATGTTAGTACAAAAAAATCAATTCGCTCTTTTTTACGCTGGCGTAAAGAACGAAAGCAAAACAAAAAAGATTTTTCTTTCTTAGTAGAACAATCACCCGTTAAACAAAGTGCATTTTTGCAAAGTAATGTAAAAAAAACGACTGTCACATGGATTGGGCATTCTACTTTTCTTATCCAAACGAATGGACTTAATATATTAACAGATCCAGTATGGGCCAATAAATTAAAGCTAGTTACAAGACTTACAGAACCTGGACTCTCTATAGAAGCACTGCCTAAAATTGATATTGTCCTTATTTCACATGGTCATTATGATCATTTAGATTTTTCAACTCTTCGTCAGTTGAATGATGATGTTCTATATCTTGTACCTATCGGATTAAAAAAATTATTTACTCGTAAGAAATTTAAACATGTAGAAGAGTATAAATGGTGGGAAAGTACGATAATTAACGAAGTTTCTTTTCACTTCGTACCTGCTCAGCACTGGACGAGAAGATTCTTATTTGATATGAATACGTCTCACTGGGGCGGATGGATTATTGATAATGAAACGACTATGGAAACCATATATTTTTGTGGCGACAGTGGCTATTTCCAAGGTTTCAAAGAAATCGGTGAACGCTTTTTAATTGATATTGCTCTTATGCCCATTGGCGCTTATGAACCAGAATGGTTTATGAAAGTATCTCATGTTTCACCTGAAGAAGCTGTGCAAGCTTATTTAGATTTAAACGCTACGCATTTTATACCGATGCATTACGGAGCTTTTGCACTCGCCGATGAAACACCTCGTGAAGCAATAACTAGACTTCGAAATAATTGGAATTTGCGCATGTTACCATGGGAACAACTGCATGTACTCTTTTTAGGCCAAACTTTTATTTATAGTAACGCAACAAATGATAAGCAAGTAAATGAAAAAATTGAAACTTTACATGTGTAACGTAACGACTGATTTTCTATATCCAACATATAATATAGAAAATCCTATAATGAAATTTTAATCAGTGGGAGTTTCTTTATCCCCACTGATTATTAACCTTCACCAATCGGGCTTTTACGGACAGCCCGCCACCTAACCTCTTTGCTCCAGCTAAATTTTGAGGTGGGAGTTTTACTGTCCGCAAATAGCAGGATAAAGGGTGTTATCTATGAATGAATATTTACAGACTCGCTATATCATTAGCGGTAGTGCCTGTATAGCTCTTCTTATTTCTTACTTTCTATTTACATAAAAAAGCTACTTGAAATATATTTTCAAGTAGCTTTTTTATTACTCTGCTAAATACATAAATCCGATTGCACCTGGACCTGTATGAGTACTAATTATAGGCGTTGTATAGAAAATTTCTGATTGAGCAAACCCACTCACTTTTTCAACCGCCGCTTTCATACTTTCAGCTAAAGGAATTGCTTTCGCATGCGGAATTGCAACAGCCTTTACAACTTTTCCAGCTGTATCTTGCTCAAATAACTTAGCTAATGTTTTTACAATTTGGCCTTGGCTACGAACTTTCGTTACAGGATTATAAACACCATCTTCAAGACTAGCAATTGGCTTTATATTAAGCAGCGAACCGATAAACGCCTTTCCTTTACCGATACGTCCACCCTTCACTAAGTTTTCTAATGTATCTACTACTACATATAAACGAGTATTCTTTCTTACTTCATCTACACGTTTTAAAATTTCTTCTAGTGAGCGTCCTTCATTTGCCATTTTTGCAGCTTCAATCACTTGATATGCTAAAGCATGTGTAATAAATTGAGAATCAACAACTGTTACTTTTGTATCAGTCATTGATGCAGCACTATTTGCAGTTGCTACAGTACCACTCATTCCACTTGTCATATGAATGGAAAGTACTTCACTTCCATCTTCACCTAACTTGTCGTACATTTCTACAAATGTACCCATTGCAGGTTGTGATGTTTTTGGTAGTTCCTCTGATTTAATCATTTCTTCAATAAATTCATCTGGTTGTAGATCAACGCGATCTAAATATGTTTGTCCATTTACAGAGATTGATAATGGTAGAACATGAATGTCATACTTCTCGATTACCTCTTGTGATAAATCTGCCGTTGAATCTGTTACAATTTTAATTTTTTGCATATTATATTCTTCCCTTTCCAATACGCTCTCCTTGTTATTATACTAGTATTCCCACTGCTTTCAACAATTTGGAACGAAATTTCATCAAATTAATTATATTTTTATATCTAAAATGAAAAAGACAGAGCTCCTAACCCTGTCTCTACTCTATATCATGCATTTTTTTCAAGAGTATTTGTTTTATATACATTTAAATAATCATTCCACTTCAAACAATTTTGTAAATATTCACGGAAAGAATATGAAAATCTTGGATGTTTTTGTTTTTGAATTTTTGCAATAAATAATTGAAGACGAGACTGAATTAGAAACGATAATGGATGCTGTGCCTGTAGGACAGGGATTTCGAATATTTTAATACAATCCCCTGTTGAATGAGTGAAATAAAAACTTTTCGTAATCACAATATCAATCCTCTTTTTCATTGGATTTTTGAACTTCCTCTACTTTGCGCTGTAAGACGTTGTTTAAAGTGGAGTAAAATCAGACTTATATGATTTCTGTAGTCCTTATGGCTAGAAGATTTATACTCTATTCATCTCCACCTAATCCATCTTCCCGTCCTAAATATCCCTGAGACGGGAATCTCATTATCCATCAATTGTTTAATACATTTAGTATAAGCTTATAAAAGCGCAAAGTTTGTCTAAATTTTGGAGATTCTATAATTTTTTTCTTCTATATATTGTATACGTTTATAGCTATAGTATAACAAATAAATAAAAAAGTGCCTTTATAACGAGGCACTTTTCGACTGCATTTCTTCTCTTTTCTTTTTCCTCTTACTTACAACCTTTGATAAAGCAATACTTACTTCATAAATACAAATAAGCGGCACCGCAACTAAACTATGAGATAAAAAGTCAGGCGGTGATATACAAGATGCAATGATAATCAATGCTACGTAAGCGTACCTTCTTATTTTTATTAAAAATTCCGCCGTAAGTATTCCAATACTAGTTAAAAACATTACAACAACTGGCAATTCAAAAATCACCGCAAATGGAACTGTTAAATTAAGTACAAAATGAAAATACTTTTCTGTCGTAAACATCGTATTAAACATTTCATTACCTATCGTAGTTAAAAAGTGAAATAGAAACGGCATTACAATAAAGTATCCAAAACATAAACCTGCGATAAATAATATAGACAATACCGGTATATACATTATTGTCATCTTTTGTTCATTTGGATGTAAACCCGGTTTTACAAATAACCAAATTTGTATAGCAGCAAAAGGAATTGTACAAACGATAGCAAATACTGTAGCAATCGAGAAAAAAATCCACAATACATCACTTGGACCGAGAACAGTTAATTTCATTGGTAAATCTTTTACAAGCCAAAAATAAATATCCTTTGTAAAAGTAAATCCAATAATTAAAAATAGTACAAAGGATAACACCGTATATATTACTCTTTTTCGAAGCTCAACAATATGTTCTACTACGCTCATTTCCCGATCTTCCATCTCGTTCACCACACTTTATTTATCCATTACAAGGAAAATACATTACAGTTTTTCTTTCTTTTCCTTTTCTTGAAATGCGTCATCTGTCAATTCTTTCGTTGATTTTTTAAACTCTTTTAACGTTTCCCCTAAAGCCTTCCCGATTTCCGGCAATTTTTTAGGTCCAAATAAAATGAGTACTGCTACTAAAATTAAAATTAACCCTGGAAAGCCAATATTTGAAAACATTTCCCCATCCCCTTTATTAGTAGTTTCCTTGTCCTACTATTACATAATTTTATTTTGTCAAAAAAGTTTGAAAACGTCAACAAATCCATTACCTTTTGTCAAAAAAATTCAAAAATATAATCAATTATACAAATTTCATTTTCTATTGCTCTTGTGTATGATATGGTAAGGGAAATGACATATTATTTTATGATAGTAGAAAGGATTTGCATTATGACTGAAAAAATGACACGAATGACCCAATTTGTAAAAGAAGAAATTGCAAATGCAATTACACATGGTATCGGTGCCATTTTAAGCATCCCTGCCTTAATCATATTGATTATTCATGCTTCTAAGCACGGTACCGCATCAGCTGTAGTCGCATTTACTGTTTATGGTGTAAGCATGTTCTTACTGTACTTGTTTTCAACATTGCTACATAGCATTCATCATCCTAAAGTAGAAAAAATATTTACTATTTTAGATCATTCAGCCATTTACTTATTGATTGCTGGCACGTATACTCCTTTTCTACTTATTACACTTCGTGGCCCATTAGGATGGACGTTGCTTGCTATAATTTGGACACTTGCAATCGGAGGTATCGTCTTCAAAATCTTCTTTGTACGTCGCTTTATAAAGGCATCAACTTTATGTTACATCATTATGGGCTGGCTCATAATCGTTGCCATTAAACCACTTTATGAAAATCTAACTGGACATGGTTTTTCACTACTTTTAGCCGGTGGAATTTTATATTCTGTCGGAGCTATATTCTTCCTTTGGGAAAAGCTACCTTTCAACCATGCCATATGGCACCTGTTCGTTTTAGGTGGTAGTACGATGATGTTCTTCTGTGTACTCTTTTATGTCTTACCTACAGCATAATAAAAAAGGTTTCAGCTTACTATAAGCTGAAACCTTTTTTATTACTTATGTAATTGTGATGCGATAACTTCCTGTGTATGCTTCGTTAATTCTTTAATATCCATATTCGCATACTCTTCAGGTGTAATCGGCTTAGAAATTGTTACTGTTGCATGAGCTGACTTCATACGATTTCCATTCGCTTCAAACATCTTATATGTACCATCTAACGTTACAGGTAAAATTGCTACACCTGATTTTACTGCAAGATGGAAACTACCAGCCTTAAACTCTCCAACTTCGCCACCTTTACTTCTCGTTCCTTCTGGGAAAATTACGATAGAATGTCCATTCTTTAATAGTTCGATTCCATCTTTAATTGCTTTAAGAGATTGACGACGATCGCTACGATCCATAAATACACAATTCATAAGTTCCATCCAAGTTGGTACAACTGGGAACTTTTTAATCTCTGCCTTTGACACGAATCCAATTGGTTTATTTAAGTAACCTAGTAAAACAGGGATATCCATATTACTTTGGTGATTACTTACAACTAGTACCGGCTTATCTTTCGGAACATTTTCAAGCCCTTTCACTTCTACTGTCCCTCCAGCTACACGTACCATTTTCTTACCAAACCAATTTGTCGTTTTATACACAGCATTATCTTTTTCTTTTGGCGCCATCGTATTTACTTGTCTTTTAAGACGCCACATTCTCGGTGTAATCGCAATTACAATTAAAATTAAATAAAAGATTTTAAAAAACGTTTGAATCATACAGAACCCCCACCTATTATCATTCCGACCTTCATTATACTAGACAAACGAAGGAAAAAGAAGAAAAAAAGTCCAAACAGCAAGTGTTTGGACTTTTTAAGCATTCTATATTAGAAACGTTTTGCTAATTCACGAGCATTAGCAATTGCCGCTTCTTTAATTTCTTGTGCTTTTTCAGGGTTTGCATTCATACCCTCAACTGCAATATAATCAGTATCATTTACACCGACAAATCCTAATACAGTTTTTAAATGATTGCGTCCGAAGTCTACAGCTGCGTATGCTCCTTCAGAATATACGCCACCTGTTGCTTGAATGTGAAGTGCTTTTTTACCTTCTAATAAGCCGACTGGACCATTTTCAGTATATTTGAATGTTTTACCTGCGATTGCTACGTTATCTAAGTATGCTTTTACTACTGGTGGATAGCTAAAGTTCCACATTGGAGTTACGAATACATAACGATCTGCATGCATAAATGTTTCTAAGTTTGTGTTCATTGCTGCTACTTTTTGTTGTTGAGCTTCCGTTAAAGTTTCAAAGCCTTCACCTGCTGCAAATTTACCCCAAGCAGCAAATACATCTGCATCGATTGCTGGTACAGTAGTATTGAATAGATCAATTGTTACAACTTCGTCTTGTGGATGCTCGTTTTTATAAGCCTCGATGAAAGCTTCCCCTACTGCCATTCCGAAAGAACCTTCTGCTGAATTTGGATTTGCTGTGATAAATAGTACTTTTGTCATTGTATTCTCTCCCTTTTTTCTCTTTATCTTCAATTCAAGATTTGTTTTTTAAAAGTTAATAACTTACCTTATGTAAGTATAATACAAAAAGTTTTATTCAATGTCAATAAAAAATAGCTACTTTTTTTTCGTAAGTTAATGATTTATTTTGTTTCTCTAAAATTTAGTATACAGATATTAAGACTTCTCATACAAAAAGGCTACCTCTATAAATTATAGAGATAGCCTTTTATTACATATTATTTTTGAAAAACATGTTTTACTTTTTCAGCTGGAATGTTACTTCCACCTCTACCTTTTACATCTTCAATCATCATTGTAATGACCATATCTGGCGAATTCAAATCAAATGCAGCGAACCAGCCTAGTTCTTTTCCTTCGGCTTCTTTAGATACTTTTAATTCCGCTGTACCTGTTTTTCCAGCAAGAGTCATTCCATCAATCTTAGCAATTTTCCCTGTACCATCCGGATCATTAATTACTTTCGTCATAGCAGTTTTTAATATATCCTGATTTCCTTTAGAAATTACATTTTCTTTCCAAGCTTTTGGTTGTTTATCTGTTTTAATAATATACGGTGATGGAATCGTTCCATCATTTACAATTGGCGCATACGTTAAAGCTAAATGAAGAGGAGTCATTAATACTTGTCCTTGTCCATATCCTGTATCTGCCATTTGAATATCATTTTTAATACCGTCATTTGCAATTTTAGAAGCAGGGAATCCATATTCAATTGGTAGTTTCTCATCGAATCCGAATTTTTTCGCTTCACTCATAAACTTGTCTTTTCCGATTTTCAAAGCTTCTTGTGCGAAGTAAATATTATCCGAGTATTTCATCGCCTTATCAAAATCAATCGGATTTGCATCTTTCACACGCGTTACATAATAATTACCCCAAGAAGAATCTTTTGTCCATTTTAATCCTTCAATTTTCAACGCTTCTTTTGGATCGATTGTTTTCGTTTCAAGACCAATTGCAGCTGTAATTGGTTTAAATACAGAACCTGGTACCGATAATTGTGTAAAGCGATTCGTCATCGGTTTTTTCGGATCATTATTCCAAGCTTCGCGTTGCGCTTTCGATGTTCCTCGTGCAATTAAATTAGGATCATATGCTGGACTACTTACTAGTGCAATTGTTTCTCCACTTTTCGGATTGATTGCTGCACTTGAACCAGCTTCGCCCTTCATTTCATTATACGTTTTTTCTTGAACAGCACTATCAATAGTTAAAGTTACATTTTCTCCATCAACAGCGTCTGTTTTTGCCAAGTTTTTAATTTCTTTTCCTTGCGCATCTTCTATAAAGACACGGCCACCTTTTTTACCGCGTAGCTTTTCCTCTAATACTTGCTCTAAACCAGCTTTACCAACTGGGTCATCAGCTTGATAGCCTTTCTTTTGTAGCGTTTTTAAATCTTCAGCATTTACCTTTCCAATATAACCAGTCAGATGAGCTGCTGCTTCCCCTAACGGATATGTACGAACATTTACAGGTTTTGTTGAAACACCTGGTAAATCAATGTACGTATTTTGCGTTGCCCCTTCAGGCAAAATTCCAATTGGTACGAGATACCCTGGTTTTACCCATTTAGCAGCTAATTTTTGATCAATTTCTTCTACAGACATATTTAATAACTTCGCTACTGTTTCTTTCGTTTGCGGAGCAGTATCGCCTAACTTTTCAGGAATCAATCCGATTTCAGAAGCTTTCCCATTTGTTGCAAGACCTTTTCCATTACGATCGTATATTTCACCACGTTTTGGCTGTGTTGTCTGCATACGCACTTTACTATCTTTCGTCATGCCAGGGAAAATAAAATCAGGAGTCCAATCTATTTTCCAAGATTCTTTATCTCCATCTTTTTCTTTCACCATTTTTGCTTCATGGCCAAAAGTAATTTTACCACCAACTGTATCCATGCTTACTTTAAAAGGAACAGGGCCTTCATCTTTTTTATCTTCTTTTACTTCCCCTGTTTCTACCTTTAATTCTTTCACTTCGATACCAGAATAAATTTTTTCATATTTCTCAGTAAATTCTTTCTTTGAAATATCTTTTTTTGCATTTTTTGATAGTTGATCATACATATCTGCAAATTTTTGTTTATTCCACGCTTTTACATATGTATCAAACGCTTCTTGTGGTTTTTCTTCTTTACCACATCCAACTAACATGAATGTTAAGCAAAGAAAAAGAATCCCCCATATCTTTCTCAATCGATTCTCCTCCTCTTTCTATATTAGTACTTTTGAAAATTTTAGCATTTTTACATGCTACCTATCATTATAGCACTATCGAATCTCATCTATAAACTTATATTGGTGAATATAAATAAAAAGATTGATGCGAATTCTCACATCAATCTTCTTTATTATTGTTGTTTCTCATATACGTGGTAATAATACGTATACGGGTTTTTTTCATCTGTTAAACCTTTTTCTACAAAAATCTCTTTCCAATTTGTCATATCCATTTCTGGGAAGAATGTATCTCCTTCAAATGCATAATGAATTTTTGTTATATACAACTTGTCTACGTATGGTAAAAAGAGATCGTAAATTTGCGCTCCGCCAAAAATAAAAATCTCTTCTTCATTTTTACATAGTTCGAATACTTCTTCTACAGAATGAACAACTTCACATCCTTCAACGTGATATCCTTCATTACGAGTTACAATAATATTACGTCTTCCAGGCAGCGGTCTACCAATCGCTTCATAGTTCTTTCTTCCCATAATAAGCGGGTGACCCATCGTTGTTTTCTTCACGTATTGTAATTCACTCGGTAAACGCCAAGGTAAATTATTATCTTTACCAATTACTCTATTTTCGTCCATTGCGACCATAAATGAAACAATCATTTTTTCATCTCCTCTACAATTATACTGCAACCGGTGCTTTAATTGCTGGATGCGGATCGTATCCTTCAATCGTTAAATCTTCCATTTCAAAATCGAAAACAGATTTCACATCTGGATTTAATGTAAGTTTCGGGAACGGACGTGGTTCACGTGCCAATTGCTTTTCTACTTGTTCAAAATGATTTGTATAAATGTGTGCATCACCAATTGTATGAACAAATTCCCCTACTTCAAGACCACATTCGTGTGCAATTAAATGTGTTAGTAGTGAATAACTTGCGATGTTAAATGGTATTCCAAGGAATATGTCACCACTTCTTTGATATAGCTGACAAGAAAGCTTTCCGTCCGCTACATAAAACTGGAATAATGTATGACAAGGGGGTAATGCCATACTTGGTACGTCTTCAGGATTCCAAGCAGAAACGATTAAACGACGTGAGTCTGGTGTTTTTTTAATCATTTCAATTACATCTTTTAATTGATCAAGTGTCTCACCAGCTGTCGTTTTCCAAGCTCGCCACTGTTTACCGTAAACGTCTCCTAAATAACCATATTTATTTGAGAAATCATCATCTTCTAAAACGTTCTTTTTAAACAATTCCATCTGCTCATCGTACTGTACTTTAAATTCTTCATCTTGTTGTGAGCGAAGACCAAAATCCGTCATGTCAGGACCAGTATACTCATCACTTTCTACCCAGCTCTTAAACGCCCATTCATTCCAAATATTATTATTATGCTGCAATAAATAGCGAATATTTGTATCACCTTTCATAAACCAAAGTAGTTCACTTGCTACAAGGCGAAATGGTACTCTTTTTGTCGTTAATAAAGGAAATCCTTTACTCAAATCAAAACGCATTTGATATCCAAATACAGATACAGTTCCTGTCCCTGTACGATCTTCTTTCTTCGTACCATGTTCCATTACATGGCGGCATAAATTTAAGTATTCATTTTCAGCATGTTTCATATGTAGGAAAACCTTCTTTCAATCGTATATGCAATTTATCATAACATGAAAAATGGTAAATTTAATAATCCTAATTAATAAAATTTCTTCCGCTAATTCTTACAAAATTATTAACTTTCCAAATTTAAAAAGGTTTTCATTTTCTATTACCGAAAGTATAGTGCGGTAGAACAAAATTTATATTTGGAGGTTAGAAGTATGTCTAAAATTGAAACGCCTGTTATGACTTCTTTACAAACAGCGGTTGAAAAAATGATGAAGGATTTAAATGTTCCTGGTGCTGCTGTCGCTGTTATAAAAGACGGTGAAGTTATTATTTCAGAAGGTTTCGGCTATCGTAATATAGAAACAAAAGAGGCTGTTACACCGAATACTCGATTCGCAATCGGTTCCTCAACGAAAGCATTTGGCACACTTTCATTAAGCTTGTTAGCACAGCAAAAAAAGTTTAATTGGGATACCCCTATCCAGTCTTATATACCTAACTTTACTTTATCTGAACTACTTGCTAGCTCACAAGTTACAGGACGGGATTTAGCTTCTCATCGAACTGGAGTGAGTCGTCATGAGGCTCTTTGGTATAGTTCTTCCTTATCTCGAAAAGATCTCGTTGAAAAACTAAAACATTTACCACTTGATGCACCGTTCCGGACTGCATTTCTATATAACAACTTAATGTATGCAACAATTAGCTACATTGTTGAAAACATTACAAATCAAACGTGGGAGCAATACACTACAGAACATATTTTAGAACCTTTAAATATGAGACATACAAACTTCTCTGTTAACGATTCACAAACTACAGATGATTATGCTTTACCTTACATTGAAAATGACGGTGAAATAAAAGCAGTTCCATTCCGTAACATCGATACAGTTGGCGCTGCTGGGTGTATTAATTCCACAATTGAAGATATGGCAAATTGGGTACTTCTCCACTTAAATGAAGGAAAATTTGGAGATCATGAATTAATCTCCTCTGAATTATTACAAAAAATGTATACACCACACAATTCAATTCCAGACCAACCGGTTTTATCACTCCCTGAATCTCCATTAAATAGTTACGGTCTTGGTTGGTTTATTAGCGCTTATCGTGGTAAAAAAGTGATTCATCATGGCGGTAATATCGATGGATTTTCAGCGCTTGTTTCATTTATACCAACAGAAAACATAGGCCTTGTCATTTTAACGAATGCTGGAGGAACATTACTTCCTACTTATCTCGCTAATCAAATTTATGACGAACTACTTGAATTAGAATCCATTGATTGGCATAAACGTGCTGTAGAAGATACTAAAATAATGAAGGAAATGATGAAAGAAGCAACTGAATCCCTCCCTGAACAAATTAAAGGGACTACACCTTCGCACAAGTTAGAGGACTATACTGGTACTTTTGAACATCCTGCATATGGAACATTACAAGTATACAAACGCGATGATTCGTTATATGTACAATTTATGGAAATGGATATTCAATTAGGGCATCATCATTACGACATCTTCTCTGCAAAAGTTGACTTATTCCAAATGAAAATGAGTTTATTATTCGCTTATGAAATGAATATAAGAGGTGAATTCCCATCCCTTCAGTTACATGTACCAGCCACATTAAGTACTCAGCCACTTACATTTAAGAAAATTAAATAAGTATTTTGATGGTAAAAAATAAAGGTAGGTGCGAATCACACCTACCTTTTCTATTTCATATCAATCTTATCTGGTTGAAACCAACTTGGTTTTGATAACTCAAAGTTTTTATGATCTTCCAATACAATATGAAGACGCTCTAACATATCATCCAACATATGTGGTGCTGCTCTTAATGTCCAGACAACTGATGAGAAAACTGTCATGCCAACGTACACCGCATATAATTTCCAGAACTCCTCTGGTATTCTCCTATTAAAGTATCCTTCTATTTGTCCGATTGAATACGGAATACTAATGTCCCTTGCAAATAGTGCAATTTTCACGAAATCATGCAGTGGATCGCCCCAGTCATAACCATTAAAATCAACTACACCTACATATTTCCCATCCCGTACAATTATATTTTCTAAATGAAAATCATCGTGTTGAAATCGATTTGGGCGATCCTTTACATACATTTCATTTTCATCTATAAACTTAATAATCTTATCATCATTTTTTATTTTTATTCCGCATGTTTTGTATGCTTCTACATATTTACTATGTTTTTTCATTGCTCTTTCATGCCATGGAAGTATATCATTAGGAGCTTCATATGTATGCATTTTTGCTAAATCTTTTCCTGCCTCTATGCCAATATCATATTGTTCTTTTGGTGAATACGTAGGCAATAGCTTCTTCGCATCTTCCCCTTCTAAATATGAAAAAATACTATAGCATACACCTTCTTCCAATATACCTATTTCAATTGGCCTTTGTACCTGTACGTTACGTTTTACCATTTCATTTAAAATTTGAAACTCTATTTTCTTTCTTTCATACTCTTTTATATCTCCTGTCCGAAATAAATATTTTTCATTATTTGCATTCGTAATTACATATTTCTTATCTGGAGAGAAACCTTTAGAAACTTCTTCAATATTCGCTGCATCTTTTACAATTTGTATATTGTTTTGCCGTGCTGTAATTATCTTCATATCTATTCCCCTTATATTTCTGCATTTGGTGTATAGGCTACTTCTACAATAAATCCATTCGGATCGTAAAAATCAATCGTATAGTACCCTTCTGAATAATGATTCATTTCAATTAGACTACGTATTACCTTCACTTTCGTACTAGAAAGAAAATCTACTACTTCATCAACTACTTCTCTATGAATAGCTTGATAACAAATATGTCTAGGACCTAACGTCCTTACGATTTCCTCATCTACTTCTTTAAATTATATTTCACTTTCTCCCGTGCTATATGCTACTTCATTTAATCTTCTCCATCCAATTATTGAAAACAGCTTACTATAAAAAGAAATGGATTCCTCTAAATTTGCTACTCAAAATTCAATATGATGAATACACTCCTTGTACTACTTGCACAATTTCCATCGGCTTATGAACCATATAATCGGGTGCGTCTTTTTTCACTGTTTCAATAACATCATATCCCCAAGATACCCAAATTACATTCACCCCAGCCTTTTTACAAGCTGCTACATCTCGCTGTTCATCACCAATGTATAACATATCTTGCTCTGTTATCTTTTTCGATTTTAAAAATCTTTTTATCATTTTATCTTTACCAAACAAATTTTTAGAACAATACACTTCTTGAATATTTTCGATACCATTATTGTGCAAAAACGCCCGAATATGCTCTTCTGAGTTAGATGATATGACCGCAATACCGTATCCTGTTTTATGTAGTTCATCTAATACATCCTTCATCCCATGAAATAAAACAAGATTTTTTATAGCAGGCTGATACAATTTATAAAATTCCAAAGCTAATATCGGTAATTTATACAGTGGTACATCGAGTTGTTTACATCTCTCTGTCATCGTTAATTTACGTAAATGTTCAATTTCGTCTTCCTTTACTGCTTTATACCCATGTTTTTCAGCAAGTTGATTATAAATCGGTACAAATATATTTTGTGAATCTACTAATGTGCCATCAAAGTCAAAAACAATATATTTTTGCATCTCCATACTCCTTTTGCTTCTTTTTTCTAAACCTATGTTATTCAACAACATAGTTGTCTGTCCCTTCTATAAAAATAAAAAAGAACAAGATTTTCTCTTGTTCTTTTTAAGACAACCATTTCGGCGGTACATTCGTATTCCAATAAATATTTCCTAACTCATGATGTCCAGAGTATCCATCATCAAAACGGTGATAATGGAAATTAAAATAATAACCATCTTGCGGCGGATGATCTCTTCTTACATGGAAACGCAATAAATCATTTCCTGATTTCGTATCGTAGACGTGAAAAATCTTTTCATTATTTCCACCAGCTGGTTTTTGAGAAATCGCTAATGATTGTAGTGAATCTTCTGGTACATCACTAGCAAGCTCAGCAATTGCCTCTTCAATTTTCGGTAATATTACATCTTTAAACTCATCTTCAATTACTGGACCAATTTTAGTACCAAACTTTTGCATCGACTGCTTTTCTGCTTCTTGCATTGCATAAGTAATAAAAGTATCGGTGGTTAACCTGTCATTCGTTTCTTCATATGTATAGGACGTGCTCTCCAAACTTTGTTGCCCAGCTGTGCTCGTAGGCTTGTCCGCAGCTTTGGCATTATCAAGTAATATGGAAGGAGGCGTCACTAAACCAAATGTAAATACGGTAATTAATGCGACTAAGGTTTTTCTAAACCAATTTGGCATTTATGTTCACTCCCCTTTCACTCATTATTTTTTTATATAACGGTGGTTTCTTCTATTATACAAAATGATTGTAATTTTTGCACTTTACAATTTTGTTAACGTTCACATATTTTTCACTTGAATATGAAATTGTAAGGTTTCATACAATAAAAATACAACAATAATAAGGAGGCGATCAGATGACTTTAGATGTCATGTATTCCGCCGTAAGCATACTCGTTTTAGTATATTTTATTTATCAATGTGTTACAGACTAGAAAAAGAGCCGTCAATGGCTCTTTTTTAATGGTAAAAATACAATCCATACAATTAATAAAATAAAAATAATGCCACCAATCACAGCTGGCAATAAATAAAACTGGGCAAGTATAACTATTCCATACAAAAGTATTGCTGGTAGTAGTAAATAACGATTTGCCTTCCATCTTAACAAAAGTAAGTTCCCTTCATCACAATATAAATGAAGAAACATCTTATTCGTAAATTCATTCCAATAATCACGTGCATAGCGAGAAATTGCAACTACAGCAAATACGAGAACAATAGCTGCAATCCACCTAGGAGTCATAATTATACTTGCAGTACTGATACATACAATTTGAATATAAAATATTCGTGCAGTACTTGTACGGAAAAATTCTTTCAAAAAAGATTCGACAATACGAGAATCAGCTTTTTTTCCTAAAAGTCTTTTAGAGTACGGAAACATCCACGGTTTTTTATTCGAACTACTCGGTTTAGCCGCATGACCACCAACTTGCATAATTCCGCTCGTCCAGCGCATGCTTTCCTCCTTTTCTTTCTCAATTTCTTTAAAAAAGAACTTTTTATAATTCATTTTCGCTTTTACTAATACACTACTTAAGAAAATTACTAAACCGATAAATAGAATTGAATAAAATGGATTTTTATAAATAAAAAATAAACTAATTCCAAAAAAGGACACACTCATAGAAAATACTACATTTTTTACAATCCATAAAACCCATCGTTTCTCCGCATGTACATGAATAAATCTCGTTAACAACGACATCATAAATCGAAATATAGTAAAGAATACCCAAAATAATAGGACTTGTATCTCTGTTACTCCGATACTTTTCATCAACACCGGTAACATAATAACGACTAATATTATATTCGTTATCGCTATTCGAACAAATGTGTACATCATGCCATACTGGACTAATTTTTGCATATGTGTTGCATACGAAATTAAAAATAAACTATCCGCTTGCTCAAAAAATGAACGAACTCCTCTCGGATATGTTACTAGATAAAATGCGAGTAATCCTAATCCGAAATAAATCGTCTCTTCCGTTGATAATTCATTTATCCATAGTGACCTATAATAGATTCCCATAAATATAAGTGCTGGTATAATAATATATAATGCGACTGTCCAATCTGTTACCGAACGTATAGACTTCCACTTCCGCTGAAGCTCATGGCGTAATCTTTTATAAAATTGTTGTTTAATCATGTTGTTCACGCCTTACGATTACATCAAAGCAGTCTAGTAATGAGCTACCCGGCATTTCCGCTAACATTTGAATAGATTCTAAATGTCCATCTGCGACTAATGTACCTTGTGAAATGAGTAAAAATCTTTCACAAATTTTTTCAGCAGTATCCAATACGTGCGTACAAAGTAAAATTCCTGCTCCGCGCTCTTTTTCTTTATATAAATAACTTAAAAACTCTTTCGTAGCTACTGGATCTAAACCGATAAAGGGTTCATCAATGATATAAAAATCTGGCTCAGTTAAAAACGCCAATATTAGCATCGATTTTTGTTTCATACCTTTTGAAAACTTTGATAAATACTCATGTTTATGCTTATCCATTCGAAAAGTATGTAATAATTGTTCCGCTCGTTCTTCCCAGCTTCCCATTTCACTTCCACGAGCAGCCATTAATAATTCAATATGTTCCCAGAGCGTCAAGTAATCATAGTATGTTGGATGTTCTGGCACGTATGCATACGGATTTTTCTTTTCACCGAATGATATTTCACCGTCCATATTTACAAGTAATCCGAGCATCGTTTTTATCGTCGTACTCTTCCCAGCACCATTTGCTCCAATAAGAGCAACTAGTTCACCTTTTTCGATAGAAAAAGCTATATCATGAATTGTTTTTTCGCCTATTTCATATCCGGCTGAGCGGATATTTACTTCTAACATGCATTTCCCCTCTTTCCATTTCCAATACAATCAAGGAAAAGAATAACATATAACTATCTATATATCATTATAAAATATTTATTTTCATAGCAGGAAAAAACATTTTTTAACAGAATATTAAATGTTTGATTACATTTTATTGGGGTGGATAATATGTCTTTTCAAATTCGTGAAGCAACGATAGATGATATAGACGCACTTTGTTCTTTAACGAAAGAATTAAAAGGTTCCTCTATTTCCTATGAAGATATGAACAATCGATTACAATTCGTACAAATGAGTCCGTTTGATTTTTTATATGTTTACGAGGAAGAAGAAGCTATATTTGGATTACTTGGATTTCGTATACGTGAAAATTTAGAAGATGTAACACGTTATGGAGAGATTTCAATTATTAGCGTCGATTCTAACATACGACGGAAAGGCATTGGACAAGTATTGATGGATTATGCAGAGCAATTAGCAAAGAAACATAATTGCATTGGCACATGGCTAGTTAGTGGAACAAAAAGAGTAGAAGCTCATCCTTTTTACAAAAAATTAGGATATGCAGTAAATGGCTACCGATTTGTAAAACATTTTTAAACTACTTATAATTGAAGGGACTATAACTATGACAAACATTAAAGCAATTTTCATTGATCGTGACGGTACAATTGGTGGTGACACTACAATACATTATCCAGGATCTTTTACATTATTTCCATTCACAAAAACATCCTTGCAAAAACTAAAAGCTAAAAATATAAAAATTTTCTCTTTCACAAATCAACCTGGTATCGCAGATGGAATAGCAACTGTAGCCGATTTTGTACAAGAATTAGAAGGCTTCGGTTTTGATGATATTTATGTATGTCCTCATAAACACGGTGATGGTTGTGAATGCCGTAAACCAAGTACAGGCATGCTGCTTAAAGCAGCAAAAAAACATGGGCTTGATTTAACACAATGTGCTGTAGTTGGTGATCGCTGGACTGATATTGTTGCAGGAGCAAAAGTAAATGCAACTACGATTCTAGTCCGAACAGGCGCTGGGTATGATGCTTTGCATACGTACCGAGACAAATGGGCACATATTGAACCAAACTACATTGCAGATAACTTTGAAGATGCAACAAACTGGGTTTTAAATCAACTATAATACAAATGAAGATTTTGATGCACTCAAAATAATTTAAAACATAGTTAAAATAGCCTTTTTGGCAAATAATTGTCTTCCACAAAACGGATTACCTCAAAAGGTAGCAAGTTCCCTTTTGATAAGCAAACATTGCAATTCAAATTTTATTTTTTATTAGTAACAGCAATTAACGTAAAGAAGGAATAGCTTAGTGGCTATCCCTTCTTTATTGACTTCTATTATTTACATTTGTTATCTTTTTTTATTGAGTATTCTCATCGTTTTTATACTCCAAAATATCCCCTGGCTGACACTCCAAAGCTTTACATATCGCTTCTAATGTTGAAAAACGAACCGCTTTTGCTTTCCCATTTTTCAAAATAGAAAGATTCGCCATCGTAATTCCAACCTTCTCCGAAAGTTCCGTTACACTCATCTTTCGTTTTGCTAACATGACGTCAATATTAATAATAATTGTCATATCCGCCACCTCAGACCGTCAAATCATTTTCTGATTTTATGTTAATTGCTTCTTGTAGAAGGCGTTGAAGAATAGCAGCAAAAACAGCGATAACGAGCGAAGCAAAAACGATAATAAGTCCCACTAACCCAATAGGAGGGTCCATTTTTTTCGCTATAAAATGAAAAAGTGGCAAACTTAATACATACAAACCACTGATTGTAATTGCACAGCGCTTTATATTCTTTAACGCCTTTACAGATAATTCCGAGAACGCTGTGTTCTCATCAATGTACTGTAAAAGATTGAAAGCCTGATAAAGAGCAACGTAAAAAGGCACAGCTGCTCCATACATCACAATGAAAACAAGATATTTCATCGGAGCAATATTAGGATACAAATTTGCTGCGAAATTCGCCATTTCCGGCACTAAAAATATGCATAAAGCAAGTACTGCAATTCCAACAAGAAAAATAATTACTTTTAAGAACGTTGTTGAACTTCGTTTAAGATTCATTTACAATACCTCATTTTTTTAATGATAACATAATTTTATCATATTGTTTATCGTTTAACAATAAATAAATATCGTTTTCGTCATGTTTAATTTAGGCAAAAATAAAAAAGAATTTCTCATTACAAAGAAATTCTTTTTCTTGAAAATGTCTCTTTCAACTTAATTTTTTAAAACGTTAATTCGTAATGGAAATAACGATTATCTCTCAAATAACCATTTTCAGCATATAATCGTTGTGCTGATAAATTATCAATCTCTGTTTGCAATTTTACACCTTTTGCTCCATTCTCTAATGCGTATTCTTTAGCAGCTTCTAATAATTTTTTACCTGTTCCGGCTCCACGCTTCGCCGCTTGTACAAATAAATCATTTAAAATCCATAATTCTTTCATTGAAATGGAAGAAAATGATGGATATAGTTGTGTGAACCCAATATATTCGCCGTCTTCAACTGCTACGAAAATAACGGACTCTTTTCTCTCAATTCGATTTCGTAAAAATACTTTTGCACCTTCTAAATCAGAATCCTGCCTATAAAACATGCGATAGTTATTAAAAACTGATGCTAGTCCATCTAAATCTGCAATTGTTGCCTCATATATTCTCATTTTACTCCATTCCCCTTCCAATACTGTCTCATTATATCCGTTGCCCATTTAGGCTGGTGTATTTCTTCTTTCGGCATAAACTCTTTCATTATTGGTTTTATATCCAATATAGGAGTACCATTAATAGCATCTAATCCCTCAACAATAATTGATTTACCTTCTCTTTTGATCACCTTTACAATTGTTACACCTATGCGATTCGGGCGATTTTTTCCGCGCTGTGCAAAAATACCTACTTCAGGATAATCTTTATTATTTCTAGGATGTCTAGCAAAATACTGAATTTGCTCGTCAGTTACTTTATGAAAATAAAAAACAACTTCAATATGGGAAAAATCTTCAATCCCTTGTATACTTTCTTCTGCATACATTTCAGTTAAAGTTATACGGGATCTTACTTCTCCCCACTCATCATCTTTTATTTCCTTTCTTTCATTATGTACAAATGCGATTGGTTGAACTGAAAACATACGCATTCCCCCTTAAATGTAACCACTTACATTATAAAATATTTTCTGAATGTTTTCCAGATATATGAATTAAGTTTACATAATATAATTATAATCTATTTATCTAGAGCTATCTTGACTGCTTCAATTGCATGTATATGAGTCGTATCAAATATCGGGACAGATACGTTTTCTTGCTTTATTAATAACCCTATTTCTGTACAACCTAATATGATTCCCTGTGCTCCTTTTTGCACTAACTCTTCGATGACTCTTTTATAATATTCTCTAGATTGAGATACTATTTTTCCTAAACATAATTCTGTATATATTACTTTATTTATTTCTTTTCTATTTTTTTCTGATGGTACTATTACTTTTATATCATGCTCTTCAATACGTGACTTATAGAAATCTTGCTCCATTGTATATTTAGTTCCAAGCAGACCAACCTTTTGAATGTCTTTTCTTTTAATTTCTTTTGCAGTTGCATCGGCAATATGTAAGACTGGAATATCAATTTTCTCCTTTATTTTTCCAACTACCTTATGCATTGTATTTGTACAAATGATTATAAAGTCTGCTCCTCCCTTCTGTAATGAATACGCCGCATTCGCTAAAACTTCACCTGCTCCATTCCAATCTCCTCTAGACTGGAATCTTTCAATCTCTTCAAAGTCCACACTATTAATCAAACATTTTGCTGAATGTAGCCCTCCTAATCTCTCTTTTATTTCTTCATTAATAATTCGATAATATTCAGAAGTTGATTCCCAACTCATACCACCTATAAGACCTATCGTTTTCATACAAACACCTACCTAAACTATTTTTATAAAACTAATAACAATGTTTTATTATGTATATTATACATAATAAAACAAGACTTTAAGTTTGGAATATAAAGTCTTGTTTTAACGGAAAATACGGAAAATACGGAAATAATAAAGAATAATTCTACTTTCATTTCCAAGGAAATTTTTATAGAATATTCTGAAATTAATAATCTGATTTTTTTATGAATTCTTTATACTTATAATTAAAACACTCTCGATACAGCTCTTTGATTTCATCATATGATGGAACACGTGGGTTATTAGCTGGGCTACCACTTTCAATTGCATCTGATGCCATTTTAGAAATAGCATTTTCAAATTCAATTTCATCGATTCCGTATTCTTTTAAATTTGGAATACGAAGATCAAAGCAAAGTTTTTTTATTTCACCAAGCGTGTAGTCTGCTACTTCCTCATCAGAATTCGAATACAAATCCTTATTTAAACTACGTCCAATTTTTGCTAACCTTTTCATTGCACTTGTTTTTGTAAACTCTAACACTGTAGGTAATAGTATGGCATTTGATATTCCATGCGGTACATGAAATAATGCTCCCACTGGCCTTGACATTCCATGAACTAATGTAACTGATGCATTAGAAAATGCAATTCCAGCTTGTAAGGAAGCAATCATCATCGCTTCTCTTGCCTCCATATTACGTCCATCTTCATATGCTATACGTAAATATTTCATAATACTTTCAATAGCTGAAAGAGCAAGTACATCTGTAAGTGGTTGTGAAACTTTAGAAATATACGCTTCAATCGCATGACATAATGCATCTATTCCTGTTGCTGCCGTAATTTGTGTTGGTAATGAACTTGTCAAAACTGGATCTATAATTGCTACTTTCGGTATAAAACTAGGATGCTTCATCATCATTTTTACATCTGTTTTTTTATTCGTTATTACTGCTACACTTGTAACTTCCGATCCAGTACCAGAAGTTGTTGGAATTGCAATAAGTGGTAGTGGATTGTTTTCTATTTCAATATCCTTTTGGACATAATCCTCAACTTCTCCACCATTTGTATATAAAACCGCTACTGCTTTCGCAGCATCAATACAACTTCCACCACCAATACCGATAATAAAATCACACTTTTCCTCTTTACAAAGAGATAACGCTTCTAACACGTGTATATTTGTAGGCTCAGCATCTACTTTATTATATGTACTAACAGTAATACTTTTCTTATTTAGTTGTTGTATACACTTTTCAACATATCCTAATTTCTCCATAATTGTATCAGTAACTATAAAAGCTCTTTTCCCTAACTTTTTTGATTGTTCCCCCAGTTTTTCAAGCGAATTCCTTCCATATAATACCGACTTTGGCATACGAAACTCAGAAACTTCTTGCAAGTACTCCACCCCTTCTTATCCTAATTAATATTTTATGATATAAATTATCGATTTGATGAATCTTTACGATTCGAATTTTTAATAGAGTCCTGTTAAAGTATAGAACGCGATAACTAAAAATACAGCAACCGTTTTCAAAATTGTGATAGCAAATATATCTTTATAGGACTGTTTATGTGTTAATCCTGTTACTGTAAGAATAGTAATAATAGCCCCGTTATGCGGTAGTGTATCCATTCCTCCTGATGCCATTGATACGATACGGTGCATAACTTCTAATGGAATATCAAATTGATTGGCCGCTGCAATAAATTTATCTCCCATTGCGCTTAATACTATTCCCATACCTCCTGATGCAGAGCCTGTAATTCCAGCTAAAATATTCGTCGTTACTGCACCATTCACTAACGGATTTGTGAAAGTAGCAGAGATACCATCTCTCATAATTGCGAAGCCTGGAAGTGCTGCAATGACACCACCGAATCCAAACTCAGCTCCTGTATTCATCGTTGCAAGTAGCGCTCCACCAATACTTGTATTCAATCCAGCTTGGAAACCTGTTACTACTCGCTTCCAATATAATAATAACGTTGTTAAGATCCCTATAATAAGTGCCAATTCTACAGACCAAATTCCTACTACTGCACTTAATTCTACTTTTCCAAATGCTTTCATTCCAATTGCAGAAAAATCAAAACCGCTTGGATACCACTTCGGTATCATAATAGTAAACACTTTATTCATTACACCTACTAAAATAAGTGGTATAAATGCAATAAGTTGTTGTGCTCTTGTGATTTCAATGTTATTAATTAATGGCATATTTTTTTGTTCTAATTGCAAAGATGCTGCCATTTCAGTATTTCCGTCATTAAAATCAAAATATCCTTCACCTGCCGCTTTTGCCTTCTTACGTCTACTCTCTAAATATAGTAAACCTAATGTAAGAACAAAAATTGCTCCTACAATCCCAAGTATCGGTGCAGCATAAATATCCGTTTTAAAAAATGTTGTAGGTATTACATTTTGAATTTGTGGTGATCCAGGTAGTGCATCCATTGTAAACGTTACTGCTCCAAGAACAATCGTTCCAGGGATTAAACGTTTTGGAATATTAGCTTGTCGAAACAACTTAGCTGCGAACGGATAAACAGCAAACACTACTACATACACACTAACACCACTATACGTTAAAATAGCCCCCATTAATACAATCGCTAATATAGTACGTTTTTCACCGACTAACTCAATAATCGTTTTTGCAATAGAATCCGCAATTCCTGACATTTCCACTACTTTTCCAAATATTGCTCCTAATAAAAACACAGGAAAATATAGCTTTATAAAACCAACCATTTTCTCCATAAAGATATTAGAAAAGAAAGGTAATACATAACTAGGTTCTGTCAAAAATACTGCAAATAATGCAAATATCGGTGCGAATAAAATAACAGAAAAGCCTCTGTATGCTACGAACATAAGTAAACTTAGTGCTAATAATATAATAACTAACTCCAATTTTACCCCTCCATTAAACAGAATATTCTAAAATTTATTGATAAACTTCTACTAATCTTTTAATTCTGACATCCCTCCTCTTATTCATACAATTTTTTCATGCTAAAAATGTCTAATTATAAATATTCGATTACATATGAAAAATCCCTTTAAACAGAAACGAATTCCTCATCATACGTTATAAAGGGATTGCTAGTATCTATATTTACTAATTTATTAAACTTTTTTCTACACAAAAATGATACAGTTCTTCAACATCTTTCACTATGTAAGTCGCACTAACTTCAGTCAGTTCTTTCTCACAGCCATAGCCATATAAAACACCAATTGAAGCAATTCCATTTTGATTCGCACCTATTATATCGTGCTTTCTATCACCGATCATTATCATTTCTTCTTTATTTAGTTCTTCATTTGTTTGTAAAATATGAGCAATTATTTCATCTTTTTTTATTCTTGTACCATCTAAATTACTTCCAATGATATCTTCGAAATAATTCGTCAATTGAAAATGCTCTATAACTTGTTTCGCAAATACAGTGGGCTTTGAAGTTGCTACAAATATGCGATTCCCTGAACTTTTTAATTGTTGCAAGAGCTTCAGAATCCCCTCATATACATTATTTTCAAACAATCCACGCTGCTTTAAATACTCACGGAAGTAAAAAACAGCACGTTCAAGCTCTCCTTCACTCATATTATATCTCTCTATGAATGATTGCTGAATAGGAGGACCTATAAATGAATCTAACTCACTTACATGTACTTCTTCAATTCCTACTTTTTTTAATGCATATAAAACCGAGTTTACAATCCCTTCTTTCGGATCCGTTAAAGTTCCATCTAAATCAAATAGAAATGTTTTATACATGTTTCATTCCTCCACTTAATTTGCTGTATAAATAACTGCTAACATCTCTTCCACTTCTCCCTATTATACTATCATTATCTATTTTTTCGAAAAATCAATTTCCATATGTCACATACTTTCAGTTACAAAATACGATAGATATGATACAGTAAAAAAGTTACAATTATTTTAATAGAAACTGGTGAAACAAATGTCAATTACGTTAATTTTTATAATGGCTTTCACAATTGTGATCCACGCAGTTGAAACAAGCTCTTATAGTATTCGATTAGCCGGGGTTCGTTTAAAGAAGATTGCTGTCGCATTATCCGTCGTAGGAATCGTATTACTCATTTCAAGAACATCAAACTTACTACAAGCCTTTTTACTTGGCGGGATTGTTGACGAAGCAAAACTAGATCCTTCTATTGATTTAGAGCATATTATACGTCTTGTACTATTATCTGCTTCTATCGGTACATTGCTTGCGATTATACTGTATCCAACTTTGACAAAACTATTTGGATATGTCATTCAAAACTTTGAAACAGACGGTTCTTTCATTCGAATGATGAAAATGAATAACATTCAAAAATTAAAGTACACAAAAAAATATGTCCGCTTTCCAAAGTTAGAAATGATTCATAGATTGCGTATCGGCGGTATTCCAAAGCGTATAATGCTTATTAACATGTTCGCTACTGCAATTTATACAGCGGGGGTTCTTTCCGCACTATATGCTTCTTTTTTAATTCCAGCTTTCGCAACAAAAGCCACTACAGCTTCTGGTCTTATTAATGGTTTTGCTACTATTTTATTAACAGTGCTACTAGATCCACGTATTGCTCTTTTAACAGAGCGAGCTCTTCAATCAGAAGAAGGTGCTGAAGCAATGAGTAAAATGTATGCTTGGCTAATGATTTCTAGACTTTTTGGTACATTACTAGCTCAACTGTTATTCATACCAGGTGCTTACTGGATCACATGGATTATAAAGCTTATGAATTAAATCCACACTCTAAAAAAAGCAGGTGAGATAACAAATGACTATACAAACAGAACAAGATATCATTCGCTTAATAGAAAACGACGAATGGATGATGACTGTATTACAAATGGCAAAATCACTAGAGCTACCTGATTGGTGGGTTTGTGCCGGCTTTGTTCGTTCTAAAATTTGGGATACTTTACACGACTACGAAATAAGAACAGATACGCCTGATGTAGATGTTATTTATTACGATTGTCTACATAAAGACGAAACATATGAAAAGTTATTAGAAACGAAACTAATGAATATGGATGCCACTATCCCTTGGTCAATAAAAAATCAAGCTCGTATGCATGTAATGAATAACATGCCGCCATATTCTTCTTCTGTTGATGCTATTTCTAAATTTCCTGAAACAGCAACGGCATTAGGAGTTACATTAGATGACCAAAACAATATTATATTAGCATCTCCATGCGGAATCGAAGATGTACTTTCACTACAAGTGAAACCAACAGCTCATTTTCTTGAAACAAAAGAACGTATACATATGTACAAAAATAGAGTTATAAAAAAGAATTGGCAAATTAAATGGCCTAACATAACAATCGCTTATCCAGAAATATAAAAAGGGTGCCCCTCATTTATAGAAGCACCCTTTTCTTCATTTCAAAAAATGAATAATTGTTTCTGCGAATCTATCTGCTTCCTCATAGTGAGGTGAATGACCACTCTCTTCAAATACGATACACTTACCGTTTTGAGCATCTTTATTAAATGTTTCAATTTGTTTTTCACACGTTACTACATCATGTTTTCCTACAATTAATAACATTGGATTCTGTACTTCTTTTATTTTATATAATAATGATTTATGACATGCACCCTCTAATTTTAATCTATTAAAATGAATTTGAGAACGATTTGAAAATATTTCCCACTCTTCATCACTGTATAAACTCTCATCTGTCCTATCTTCCTTATTATTGTAAATCTCCATTCTTTTTTCTTCTAATTCATTGCTTAGTCTTATATAAGCTTCTAACAACTCTTTTGAACTAGCATTGCTAGATGAATAAGCAAGAGACTCTTCTACTACTTCTTCTTTTCCATATTTTTTTAATAAATGCCCTGTCTTTTGCAACAAAGCTCTACTTGTTAATGCAAAATCAAAAGTTGGTCCTTCAAATATTATTTTCTCTATTGAACTTGGATATATCGACGCATAAAGCAATGCTACATATCCACCGAAAGAATGTCCAATTATAGACCACTTCTCAATTTGTAATACTTTTTTTAATTCCTCACAGTCTTCAATCAAATCATTTAATCCAAAAGCTTCGTCCTCAGTAATTTTTTCTGAACGACAAACACCTCTTTGATCTATCATAATTACATATAGAGAATCTTTTAAACGTTCCGCTTGATGAAATGAAAAATCATAACAACTCTCTCCTGGTCCACCATGCAAATATAAGACTGGTTTATCTTTAGGATTTCCATGCGTTTCAACGTATAGCTTTTTCCCTCTAATATTCATGTATCTCCCTGCTTCTATCAAATTTGCCTTTATGATCATCACCTCCCCTTTTTTACTGAATATTATAACATTTAATGTTAAATAATCCCTATTACATTTAAGAAGACGATAATTATTGCAAGTGGTGCTACAAATCGAAGTAAAAATGCCCAACAAGTAAATACTTTCTTTCCATAATTACCACCTACAAAAAACTCTGCTTCTAGTACCTTCTTCTCCATTTTGAATGAAACGAAAATACTAATAAATAGTGCTCCAAGTGGCATTAATATATTACTAGATAAAAAGTCTACCGCATCAAAAATATTCTTTCCAAAAATCGTAATATCACTCCATACTCCAAATGATAACGCAGATGGTATACCTACTAAGAAAATACAGAAACCAATGATCCATGATAGTTTCGTTCTTCTTTCTTGTTCACCATTTGCTAATGCTGAAACAACAGTTTCTAGTAGAGAAAATGCCGATGTTAATGTCGCAAATGTAAATAGTGCAAGGAATACTGTTAAGAAAAATCCACCGAATGGGATTTGACTAAATACAGATGGTAATACGATAAATAGTAATCCAGGTCCTTCTGTCGGCTCCATTCCTAATGAAAATACGGCCGGAAAAATGGCAAGACCCGCAAATAAAGAAACAAATAAATTCAATCCAACAATTGTTATTGCTGATTTTGGTAAACTTTCTTTTTTATTTAAATAGGAACTATACGTAACCATAATTGAAATCCCGATACTAATTGCAAAGAATGATTGCCCCATTGCGAACAAAATACTTTCCGAAGTAATCTTTGAGAAATCTGGTTGTAAGAAAAACTTCACACCTTTCATTGCATCATCAAGTGTTAACGAACGAATAATAAGAGCGACAAATAAAACGAACAATGCTGGCAACATATATTTACTTGCTTTTTCAATTCCGTTTTGTACACCCTTTGATACAACCCATATCGTAATGAACATAAAAGCGAAATGTCCCATAATAGCCCAAGTGGGATTCCCAATTGTTTCAGTAAATAACGCACCGTAATTTTGTCCTGGAGTAATCAGTTGTCCAGTTATTCCTCTGAATAAATAAATTAATACCCATCCACCTACAACACTATAAAACGAAAGTAGTATAAAACACGTTCCAACGCCAAGGCGTCCGATCCAGTGCCATCCTGTATTTGGTGCGATGCTTTTAAATGCTCCAACTGCTTGTTTCTGCGTACTGCGTCCAATCATAAATTCAGCTATAAGTAGCGGTAGTCCAATTAAAACAGTAAATAATATAAAGATTAAAAAGAACGCTCCTCCCCCACTCTTCCCAGCGATATAAGGAAACTTCCATATCGCACCAAGTCCAATTGCTGATCCGGCTGCTGCCATTATAAAACCTAATTTCGAAGTCCATTGCTCCGTCTGTTTCATCTCATTTTCCTCCTAATTAAATCTTTTTATATAAATAAATAAATTTTATAGACCTATCCAAATAAACCCTCCATTTCTTCTTCCATATAATAAAAAAATGGCCTAGCATCTCTATTTAAAGAGACGCTAAGCCATTTACTTAACGCGGTACCACCCTTATTGATTCCATTATGAATCCACCTTAGTAGTAATCGTTTGATTACAAACCTAATATCGAAGGTTAACCGTTAAGATTTACTAAGAATGTGATTCCGTTCCACCTTACTGCTCCTAGGCGAGTTCAGGATGTCATTTGACTATGTCGCACCAACCCATAGCTCTCTGTACAAATACATGACCTTACTACTCCTATTCAACACATTTAAATATTTAGAATATATTTTCTTTTGAAATTAATATGAAGTATATCGGTTATATTTGTAACTGTCAAGGGATATATTATTTTTTTGTCGAAAAAGATTTCTCAAGACGTTAATATTGGTCTAATAGCTCTAACATGCCATTCACCAAAAAGTCATTTGGATCATGTGTAAATACTATAGATTGTTCAATCGCCTTCACATCTACTTCATATTTCTTTAGTTCTCGTTGTATTAATACTTTCGCCATATCGGACAATAGCGCTTGTAGTCCATCACGTACTTGTCCTTCCGTTAAAACGTACTTTACGATGACTTCAAAAAATAATACAACCCTTTATTTTTTCTTCCACTCTCGTTATACACTGTACAACGCCACTACAATCTATAAAAATTTAATACTTCGTGCACTTATAAAATTATAATGTGTCTACCTATTTCTATCCTAAAACGCAAAAAAGCACTTGTTTCCTTTAGTTGACAATCAAGTGCTTTAAGTTCAAATGTTTTTAAGTAACATGTATTTGTAAGTTTTGCAGTAAACAGTATGGCACCTTTTATATGCCGTGACAACTACTATGTAAAAACTTACGAGTTTGTACGATTTTGTTAGTTTAGTATACATACCGTGTGTTTATATTCATTGCCCAGTAAAATGTCATCTCGCCTAAGCTCATACTTCCTTTTCTATTCTATCATTGCACACAGTACTCCATGATGGTACAACCATCATGGAGTACGTATTCTCAAACACCCTATTATTTTTTCTATCCACTTCACATGTACTTTATTTTCCATTCGTATATGTGCTAATGTATATTTAAACTTTAACACCACGAGCTTTTTTATTTTCTTATGTAAAGTATATATCAAGTAGTAAGTGTAGTTGCAATACTTATAAAGTCATTGTAACCAATCCCATGCACTTTTCTTTTTACTATAAGCTTTTGATTTTAACATAAAATTATAAAAACCTTGAGAGGCATATAGCCCATCAAGGTTTCAAATTAATATAAGATTAACGCTCTTCACTATTCAGCAGTTTATTCAAATTTCAATCAAAAAATTACTATTGTAAGTAACTAGTAGAAGTAATATAATCAAAATCCTCAAAAGAGTTAACTAGGTTCTCGTACTCAAAATTGTAAATTAAAATAACAGCGTTATATAACTTATTTACGTTAACATATCCTCTAATTTTAGGTAGTATAATTTCCTCATATGAACACCCCTCTAATAAAGCAGAGATATTATCACTCTTTTCTTCTAATACCGCTTTTTCAATAAAATCCTCATCTGTTTCATCCATATCAATATTGAAATCTACAAAAAATTTAGAAGGTACAGACTCTCCGTCTTCATCGTATGTTAAATTGACGTATTTCTCTAACTGGTTTTGTGTTTTAATATTACCTAACCATATTGAAACCATTCCTTGCTTTTCCATAAATAACACACCCCTATTTTAATCTTAATCCTTCTGGCAATGATGAAATTCCACCCTCTAATCTATAGTAAGCCCAATTATTAAGTCTTCTAATAAATGTGTTATAGTCATTTGATGTATCAATAATTGCCAATAATTCATTATGTGCTTTTGTAGAACCTAATCCCCCATGAACGCCTTTAGGATTTACAAATTTAACATCAGATATTGCTGTTCTTAAATCTTTAATTTTTTCAGCACTTATATCCCAAAACTTGAATTGTGGAGCCCTCGATACTAAATGCCATTCATGTAAACCACCAGGTTCTCTAAGCTGACGTTCAATTTTCTTTCTAATCTTTTTATCTTTCCATAATCCATCCAATTCTGCACTAGAAAGAGAATTAAAGAAATCATTAAATTTGCCACTTTTTGCAGTCGGGATATCTTCTGTAGTTAATTTAGATATATTCTCTATCTTACTACCTTCACCCGTACCCTATGTTGTAATCTTAAACCCTCACAATAAAAAAGCAAACCATGTAAACCTTATTAAACTACTTCTTTTTCTTCTACTATCGGCAATTCATATGCCGTTTTATATTTCATCATGCCATATACAATGTTTACAAGCCTTCTCATAATACATACCAATGCTTGTCCTTTTGTTTTTCCTTCTTTAAGCTTCTTTTGATAGTACGTATGAAACACTGGATTTCGTGGCATCTTACTGCCTTTTGCTACTTGCACTTGCTGTACTGCTAAATTATAAAATACAGCGTGTAGCGCCCTGTTTCCTTGTTTGCTTTTGTGTGTCTTACCTTTCCCACCAGAACCAAAGTAAACAGGCGCAATCCCCGCAAATCGTGCTAATTTGTTGGCATTTGGAAATCGTCTTACATCTCCAATTTCTGCAATTAATGCTGATGCCGTCACAAATTCTATTCCCGGCATCGTTTCTAATTGATAATCTAGTAGTTTTACTAGCTGTTTTAATTCTCTCTCGATGTATTTCATTTCTGTCTTTTTAAACTCAATATCCCGTACAATACTTCTTACTAAAAAGTCTCGTGTTTCTTGATATTCCTTCATTGTATGTCCATCTTCTTTTACAAGTTTTAATATTTCGCTTGCTTTCTTTACTGAACATGTATTGTTGCTAACATCTAATAAAAATGCTGTTAATTGCTTTATATTTGCCCCCTCTAAACAAGAGGGTGACGGATATTGCTGCCAAAACGCTAATGCTGTTTTTCCATCTAATTCTGAAAAAAACTTTTTATAACTTGGATAATGGTGGTTTAATTGAATATGTAATTGGTTCTTTAATGCACTTTGTGCTTTTACTAATGCATTCCGTCTTGAAACCAGTTGTTGTATCGACCAAAATAAATCGTTTGGCTTTGCATCTGGCAATTGATTAAATTTGTTTACCAGTATGCGTGCTACACATTCCGCATCCCAACTATCATTTTTTTGTATCATCACTTGGCTTTTTCGTTCTAAAAATGATAAAGCCGGATTTACTTCTTTCACTATTCGTTCATGATCTACTAAATATTTCGCTAACGCTCTTCCGTAACCACCAACATCCTCTAAACCAAATACAACAGTTATCCCATCACACACATATGTCTCTACTTCTAATAAAAACTTCGAAAATGCAGATGGTTTATTATCAAATTGTATTTCTCCTAATTTCTCTTGCCAACAATTAATTATAACAGCCGTATGATGCTCCTTATGTAAATCTACTCCTACATACAAATAGTTCTGTCTATTATGCATAACTCATCCCTCTATTCAATTATTTAGTCATATATAAAAATGTCGGCAACCTTAGTTCGAGCGTTCATCTTCCGATGCGCATAGGTACGCAAGCCTATCCATTTTCATAATTTCATAAGTACTTATAGTAAAATGAGCGATTTTTTTAAGTACGACTGTTATATAATTTATGCATGTTGTCCTTTTGTTTGTATTTTCCCGTATTTATACATGCCACGATAAAAATTCTCTCTATCTAACATGCGTTTCACTTGTACTTTCGTAAACAGCTTTCCTTTCTTTGTACGATACCCTTCCCTATTTAGTCGTTCTGCCAATTTAGTTAGCGACCAATGTTTAAAAAAGTGTCTTAATTCAAATAGTCTACGTACAACTACCGCTTTCTCCGCATCTACTTCTAACACTTTTTGTCCTTTCTTTACTCTATAACCAAACATCACACCGCCCCCCGCATATCCACCTTGTTCTGCTTTCTTCTTTCTGCCTCGACTTAGTTTTAATGCAATTTCAAGTCGTTGATATTGGTCTAATAGCTCTAACATACCATTTACTAAAAAGTCATTTGGGTCATGTGCATATATACTGTAGTTTGGTTGTTCAATTGCTTTCACATCAACCACATGTTTCTTTAGTTCTCGTTGTATTAACACTTTTGCCATATCAGAGCGCCATAACCGAGATGTATTTAGTACAATAACTTTGCTTACTTGATGATATGCAATATCCGACAATAGCTCTTGTAGTCCATCCCGTTCAACTGTTAATCCCTCTTCATCAACAGTCGCTCCGCTTAATCCTCTATCTTCATACACACGAAGTAGTTCTAAATTATTTTCGTTACAGTAACGTTCAATCTCTTCTACTTGATACGCTAAACTATACCCATCACGTACTTGTCCTTCCGTTGAAACTCGTATGTAACCAACTACTTTCTCTTCCATATTGAGTCCCTTCCCGTTACAGCAATTACAATCCATGTAACGTTTACCCGTTTTTTGCGGATAACATGTGCATAACGTTCATCCGTTAAAACGTACTTTACGATGACTTCAAAAAATAATACAACCCTTTATTTTTCCCTCTACTATCGTCGTACACTGTTCACAGCCACTACAATCTATAAAACAACAATAAAAATTTAACACTTAATGTACTTATAAAATTATAGTGCTCTTTTAAATTTCTACGCTAAAACGCAAAAAGCACTCGTTGCCTTTAGTCGACAATCAAGTGCTTTAAGTTCATCTATTTTTAAGTAGTATAAATTTGTACATTTTGTAGTAACAGTATGACACCTTTTATATGTCGTGACAACTACTACGCTAAAACTTACGAGCTTGTACGAGTTCTTTAGTTTAATATATATTCCATGTGATTATATTCATCGCCTAGTAAAATGTCATATCGCCTAAGCTCGTACTTCGTTTTCTATTCTATCATTGCACACAGTACTCCATGATGGTACAACCATCATGAAGTGCGTACTTCAAAATGACCTTTTCTTTTTTGTACACTTCAACTATCCCTTAATTCTATCAGCCCATATATTCCGAATGAATAAAAAAAACAATTTTATTGTCTCTATAAAAATAAACTTCGAAGTTTAAAGTACAACGTCCTGATAACCTACCTCAGTTACTTCACCTTTCACAAAACAAAGGCCTAATCCATTTTCCATATCCCATGTACAGTCAAACGTAAGTCCGATATCAAGAAAGTCGATAAGGTCATTATCTGGAACAAAAATTCCAACTAAGGTTATTTTTTCAAGAATTTGAGTAGCTGTTTCTATTAAAGGATAATTTTCGTTAAATTCAACATCGTAACCAAGTTCATATCTTTTTTGTTTATAATAATCTAATATAGGCTCCAAAATACTTTGTTGTAATTGTTGCCATCTTTCTATTAAAAAATTATATGCCATATATTGTTCTTCCTCAAACTGACCATCATCTTCTCCCCTGACTATTAATGCCACCTTAACTTCGTTCCCAAAAAACTCAATGTTTTTATATCCAATCCAATCATAATTATTAAACTCAAGTTCGCCAAAAACTGCATCATTTATTTTCATTATATATCTCTCCTTTATTGTTTACTAGCAAATCCACCTGGCATAAACGCTCCTGCATTGATATCACCTACTCCACCAAGATGTCCAAATTTACTGTTTATCTCTGTCGGTACAAGTTGCACTGTCTTTACATCATTCAATTCATGCCAAGTTAACTTGTGTGCACGTCGATATTTCTCTATTTGCTTCCATGTAATTTCACCAGATTCCATCCCAAACTTACGTGCTAATTCAGGAGAATTATTCAATTGCTCAGCCAATTTTTCATCTGCTTGAGTGAAATTAAGACGTCTTGCTGCGGATCCATTTCCACCAGTGCCGCCTACCATATGATTGATTTCTACCTGTGCTTTTGATACTGGTGAAAAATCAGGAACTCCATTTTTATATTGAATACCCTTTATACCAGCCTCATCTAATATGCTTTTCAATTTAGGGTCTGGTGGCGGCTTAAGCGTACTTAAAGATTCTCCCCTAATTCCTTCAAATTCAATCTTTGGATTAATCTGTGCAGGTGTTTGATTAATCCTTGATTCATACGAACTAGCAAAATCAGTTTGTCTAAAAGCAGGTGGAACTTCAACCTCTCTATTACCCGTACCCTTAACACCCTTCTCTCCAACACTTTTCATATACTGATAAGCATCTTTCAGAGAATGCTGTCCCATCTCTCGGACCATTCCTACTCCAGGCATGACATAGGCTTTTCCCAAACCTGGGATCCATTTGTACTCCAGTAATGTTTTTACTGCGTGCTGGATCTTTTCATTCCCCTGCAAGAAGGTTGTTTTTACAGTTGTAGCACCTTTGTTCCATAGACTTCCGATTTTGTCGGCAAATCCTTTTGCTGTCGAGGCTACAAAGTTTACACCTTCTGTTACTTTGTGGCTGGCTGTTTTTATGCCATCAACAGCTGCTTTTCCAGCTTTTCCGGCTACCATTGTTACGCCTTCGCCTAGTCTTTTTCCGGCTTTTACAATCGTCTTCCCAAAGCTAGAAGCGACATACTTTATTCCTTTTCCAACAAGACTTGCCACTTTTCCAACAGGAACAAAGTTTAGGAGTGTCCAACCTGCGGCGATGAGTCTTTCTTTTGTTGATAATTCTTTTCCTGTAATAGGGTCTTTACCGGTAACTGCACGAATTGCATCATTTACTCCGATGAATTCAGCTGCTCCTTCTAATCCCTTTTGCCACCATGATTTTTCATGTTTCTCCTCTTTTTTAGGAGTTTCTTTCAATTTTTCGGTTTGTTTCTTTTGATATTCCTCATCTGCTTGACGAAACTTTTGAGCAATGCGCCGTAATTCTTTTTCTGTAACTTGTAAGTTACGTATGTAAGATTCCATGAGTCTCATTGATCTCATATATTCCCCATAAAAATGCTGACTCGTTGCTCCTTGCCATTGCATTTGAATACTAAACATAGATTGATTGAGATTTTGTTGTATATTCTGGCTGTGTGTTTGCATCTCTGATATGTTTTTGGCAATTTGTTCGAGTTGTTCAGGTTTGACTTTAATCTCCAAACCTTCTCCCACCTTCCTCTACTTTATACCAAAAAGAAATAGAACTGCATTAATTTTTACTTATTCTCTTTAGAGAAAACATCAAAAATACTGTTATCACAAATCGCTTCAATTTCTTCCTTTACAAATAATTTTTGAAATTTTGTTCCTGGGTTCAATATGACATTTGCCTCTAAATCTATTGTTTTTAATAATTCAACTGCATTCATAGAAACATATGGACATTCTTCTGGAATAACCATTTCTAGATGCTTTAAATCCGAATACAGTGGTAACATTAATCCTTCTTCCATTTCAAAATAATGAATTTGCAATTGTGTATTATTAGTAGAAATCAAATTTCCTTCTTCATCTACACTTGTATCCCCTTCGACAGAAGCAACAACGAATAAATTTGATTTCTGTAATATCTCATAAAAATAGCCTCTTTTCTCTTCGTTTTGTAACGCTTCCACTAACGCCTCATCTAACGGACTAATTTCTAGTAAACTCATTAACTTTCACTCCTATTTGGAATAATTTCGCCACCTTACCTAGGGTAAGATGGCGAAATTTATTCCTTTATTTTTTAGTAGTATTTTTTATCGCTTGTAGTCCATCATTTGCTTGGCTACGAACATCCTGCGGAACATGTTTATAATCTGCACGACTTACAAATTCAAAATACTGATATGCAGTATTTAAATCATTTCCCTTTAATGCATTTTTCCCCACTTTAACCATTTCCTCTGCAATTTGTCTTATTTTCGCTTTACTTTGTTCATTTGCATATCCATTTTCAATAGCTGTATTTGCATAAGCTAATGCTGTTGCAATATCTTTCACATTTGAGCTATTACCATATTTCGCAAACGATTGACTTGCTACATTGAAATCATTTAAGTAATCAATAGAATTTCTAATTACGTCTTGGAAGCCAAGTCCTTGCGCACCAGGCGTTGTATACATTAATCGGTATAAATTCATAGCCCTTGCTGGATCAGATACTTCAAATCCACGTGCTTTATTTAATAACTTATTAAAAATGTTACTCATATCTCCTGCGTCAGCTATACCACGTTCATAAGCTTGTCCATAATAATATAATGCATTCAATTGACTAGCTTCATCACTCTTACTATTTTCATAACTTGCTAAATTCAACAATTGAATACCTTCTAATTTCTTCGTTGCTTCCTTTATTTTCTCATTGAATCTTGCATCATCCACTATAGCTGATGAAATATCTTTTAAATATACAATTAATTCAAGGGATGGTTGAACAGATTTTTTAACTTCACTTTGCCATCCAGAATTACTCTTTAAATTATTCCATTGCTCCATAGTTTGATTCCAAAGGAAGTTTGTATTATTTTGTAATTTTTCAAATGCACGAGCATGTTTATTTCCATTACGAATAGAATTCGCCATATATAATACAGCGTTATAATAATCTTTCTCTACTAATGCCTGATCTGCCTTTACTTCTAACATTACAGGTAAAGATAACGATTTTGCCTTTTCTCTCTGCTCAACAACTACATTTTTAACATTTAAGATAAAGTGATAATTTTGTAATGCTACTTCTGCAGATGTCTCTTCTGCTTTTGATTTTGTTAATAAGTTCTCAATTGCATTTTTCAATTGATCCCGCAATGTGTTTTGTTCTTCACCTTTTGTCTGATCAATGTATTGATCTGCTAGTACAATTGCTTCTTTCCACTTCGCTTCGTTCATATACGCTGTTACCTGTTCAATCGCCCATTGTCCAGGTGTTTTTACTTCATCTTGCTTTGTACCATCTTTATTATCTTTTTGTTCCTCATTCTTTTTATCTTCTTTATTATTTTGTGCTTCTTCTTGTTTTGCATTTTCTTTATTCGTTTGTGCTTCTTCTTGTTTTACATCTTCTTTATTTGTTTTCGATTCTTCTGGCTTCGAATTTTCTTTATTCTCTTGTTTTTCTTCACCTTTTGATTGTTGTACTTCCTTTTCAGTCATTGCTTTTTCTTCTACATTTTTCTTTTGTTCTTTTCCTTGATTTAAAACTGGTACAGTTGGAACATCAACTTTCCCTTGTACCATTTGTTTCAATTCTTTTTCAAGCATTTGATTAAAAATATCTTGCACTCGATCGTAAGCTTGTTTTTGTAAGTCTTCATCAACGCCTTGTAATACAGAAGTTAATAAATAATATTTACTTAAAGCTGCATTTACATCTCGTTCTTCTTCTCTAAGCGCCGCATTAAAAATGTCTTTAGACAACTTTTCTATAACATATTTCTTATTTTCTTTAAAGCGTTCAAATTCTTGGTCATTAAACGCTGGATCTTGATATAAAGTTAATTGATTTCGAATATAAAATAGTTGCTCATATTTTGAACTAGCTACTTTTTCAAATTGAGCAGAATCCTGTGCTGCTAACAATAATGCTGCTTTATTTGCTTCTGTTGGTGAAGAACTAACTTGAGAAATAAGTTGTAAATCATTCCGATTCCCTGTATTTGTCATACTATCAATTAGGTTCAAATGTTTTTGCGCCTTATAAAACTCCCCAAAAAACACCGCACTAGATTTCTCCCCATTTGCTGTATACCATTCTACAAGAATATCACCCGTTTTTGGTGATACTGTAATTGTTGGACGTATTGGATCCACTGGTGGTTTTGGGTCTACCGGTGGTTTTGGATCCACTGGTGTGTTCGGATCTACAGGTGGCTTGGGATCCACTGGTGTGTTCGGATCTACAGGTGGCTTGGGATCCACTGGTGTGTTCGGATCTACAGGTGGCTTGGGATCCACTGGTGTGTTCGGATCTACAGGTGACTTGGGATCCACTGGTGTGTTCGGATCTACAGGTGACTTGGGATCCACTGGTGTGTTCGGATCTACAGGTGACTTGGGATTCACTGGCATACTTGGATCTACAGGTAACTTGGGATCCACTGGTGTATTTGAATCTGCTGGTAGCTTTGGATTATCTACCACCGGCCCACCCATATTAGTTGGCAGTTCCGGCTTTTGTGGCGCTGGTGCATCTGATAATTTGATTTGTGGATCTTTCTTTTCTACCGACACATCATCTGGCTTATACGTCACTGGTGTAATTGGTGATTTATTATTTCCGATTAGGTCTGCTAAATTAACGTTTGGTTTTTCGCCAGGTTTGTCATCTTTTTTTGCAGGATCAGCAACTAAATTTGGGAACATAGATTGTAAATTGCTTCCTGTAATACGATCATCTTTTTTCTCTTCTGTATTACTTGCTAGTTTTACGGTTTCTCTTCCTGCTGTGCTAAATCCTTTGTCATACACAAGATATCCTGATGTTCCAAGTAAAGCTGCTGACATTACTGATATAGCAACTTTTTTCCCTAAATTATTATTGTTCTCTTCCATGCATTTTCCCCTTTTCCCATCTTTATTGAATCCAGCCGTTTGTTTTCATTTCTGTTAGTTTTTCTTGTGCTGCTCTTACTTCAGCTTCATTTTCATTTGCTTGTACTGTTTTTCTTAAGAAGCGGTTCGCTTCTTCATATTTTTTTTGTTTAATTTTGAACATCCCAAATGCAAAATTCACATGTGGATCTTCATCATTTTGCGAATATGCTTCTGCGAAAAATTTCTCGGCTTCATTTCCTTGTCCCACTTTATCGTATAAAATCCCTATATTCACAAGTGTATTTGTATCTCGGGTCCCACTGTTGACAACTCGATTATAAGCTTCTAATGCTTGTTGATACGCAGCATTACTTTTTCCACCATCTCGCGATTCGTAAAATTGACCAGCTTCATAATATACAATTCCTAGTTGATTTAGTAACTCTATATTTTTCATATCCTTTTGGATTGCAGCTTGTAATACTTGAGATGCTTGTTGATAATTCGCCTCTTTTTTCGCACTATCAATTAAATTTGTTTTATTCCAAAGCACATATAAGTTTGAAAGTTCAATTGTATATATAGCGTTCTTTGAATCTTGTGTAATAGCTTCTTTAAAGAACGATTCAGCTTTGTCTAACTGCACAGTTGCCGTAGCTAGTTGTCCTTTTAAATACGAAACAATCGCCTTATCTTCATTTGTTTTCGTGCTCATTTTGACGATAACGTCTTCCGCCTTTTCAAATTCTTTCATCTTCATATGACTTACAGCTAAATCTCTCATTGCATCTTTTTTATACGGTTCAATTCCTTTTGCATTATTCGCTAATGCTTGTTCGAAATTCGGAACTGCTTCTTGATATTTTCCAATGCGGAAATTTGCTGAAGCTAATAAATAGGCAGCTTCATTATTTTCTTTATCAATTTCTCTATCCTTTATTAATTTGGTAATATAGTCGATTGCAATTTTATTCTTTCCTTCAGCAACGTAAATTGTTGCTAATTGAAGATGCGCTTCGTCTTTTCCTTTCACTGCAATTGCATGACCAACAGCCTCTTCTGCAAGTTTATATTTTTTATCATGATAGGCTTGCCTTGCTTGTTCCATAAAGTGTTGATATTTAGCATTCGTTGTATAGAAGTAATACGCCGTAGCACCACCTATAACGACAATTGTAATTGAACCAATGATCAAAATACGTTTTTTATTTTTGCTCCACCATTTTGAAAAGGCAGACGGTTCTTTTTGTTCATGCGTTAATGTAAGAGGTTGATTCGATGCTTTTGCATTTAAAATTTCATCATCTATATCATATTCAACTTGTTTTTTTGTTTGTTTTCGGCTCTGTAGAATGCTATTTGGAACTGTAATTGTAGCTGCTGCTTCCGTAAATGATGTTTCTTGTTCTTCTTTTATCTCCTCAATAATGCTTTCAATTTCCTTTTTTAACGCATGATCAATGTTTGGAAATTGTACGATTCGTGAATAGACGAAACAAGCAAATTCTGCATTGTTTTCTCTCTCCAATTCAGTAGCTAGTTCCAAATAACTTTGTAGCACCTTTTTTGAGTTTATTCCAGGCTCTTGACTCTCTATTGTTTGAATGATATATGCGAGTTCTTGTTTTAGAGCAGTTGATGGATTAAGTGAATTGAAAATTGTTTTATATTCATATAATGCCGCTTGCTTAAATCCTCTCTCTTCTAATAATCTTGCAATTTCCAAACATTTCGATACAAAAAGAGACTGTTCTTGTTCTGACTGCTTTTCTGTATCAATTTTTATTATCTCTCTTGCACTATTAAATGCATCGTGCCATTGTGCAAAGCTTGGACATTCTGCAAAAGTTTTACTATTCCATGCCTGCTTAAATAACTGTGCAATTTCCCCATTCCATTGATTATGTAATACTTGCTGAAGTAATGCATATCTTTCACATTCTGTCTGCATTTCTTCCGTTTTAAAGTAACTTGCATCAGTCCATTTTTTATTTCGAACTTCTTCACTACACCAACTTAATATTTCTCCTAATAATATAGCACCAGCAAATCGATCGGCTTCTTTTTGCCATACTCCACTTGTCAAATACTTTGGTGCGTAACCCGCTGAACCTGCTGGCAATAATGAAGGTCTTTTCGTTTTTGGGCCATACATTTGCTCAACATCAACAAGCTCAATACGGTGTTGACCTTCAATAGGATTTTCACTTAGAAAAGGTATTAGTACGTTACTAGATGACAAGTCATTATGAGCAATCTCATTTTCTTCCATTATCTTAAGTGTTGTTAGAAATGCCTCTGCAATAAAAAAACATTGTTGCTTTGATAGCATTCGTTGCTCTTGTAAAATATCAGCCCAAGTTGGCCCTTCAATCCAAGGCATCACAATACTATTCGCAAGATCTTCTGACTTTTCAATTACAGATGTATGTTCTTCTTTTGTAACAATGTAGCGTGAACATACTTTAAGACCCGCTAAGGAAGAAAGTGGTTTCAAAAATACTAATTGATGTTTTTCATCACGATAGCGTTCCTTAAAAACTTTTAATGCTATTCGTTCTACACTATTTTCATGTTGTAGCTGATATACCGTTCCTTGTCTACCTTCTTGCCCATATGGCATATCAATTCCCATAACTGCTGGATGCTTTGAAAAATGATACGCATCTTTATTTAAAATAATTTTTTCTCCTACTTCTGGCCTGAATCCCATTTTATCCCCTTGCTCTCATATGACGATTTTTAAAGAAAAGACCAGGAACAATAGCTCCTGGTCTTTTGCAATTGTTCTGCTATTAATATGAGCTATCCGCGTTACGGAAGTTAGTAGCAATGTTTTTCAAATCAGTAGAAATATGTTCTAGAATCGGAATGTATTTTTGCATTTCTTGTCTAGCACTTTCAAAGTTCGCTCTGAACTTATCTTGTGTTGCCCCAGACCATTGTCCCTCTAAACTCTGAATTTCATTTCCTAGGTTATTGATTTGTTGTTGAGCTTCAGCTGCTGCGTTTGTAAAGCGTCCAGCGATTTGATCAAGTTGTTCAGGTGTAATTTTAATTTCTGCCATTCTGCTTTTCCCCTTTCAATCTATTAATATCATAACAATTAGATTATAAACTATATTCACACTATTTTTAAAGGGTTAGTTTACAAAAAAATAGTATTTTTTTGCAAATTACCCCAGTTTTATATTTTTTCTGTCGATTCTAACCATTTTCTAGCAATCTTTTTTGTTAAATCATGTAGTAAATGTAGTGGTGTAAAAGCACATTTTACTTTCATAGGTTTCCTGCGTACAAAATATCCTTCCCCACTCTGGAATTCTTGATCCATTTCCGTATGCTTGAGCTTTATATTAAAGAAATACACATCATTATTTTGCGTAGTGCCTAATAAATAACTACAGCTTCGTTTTCTGATTTCCGCAAACCATTTTTCATGTGAATAATTAGTTACACTTGAAGTTGTAGCAGCTGCAACAAAATGGATCCCTTTATTTCTTCCATTTTGAACAATTTGCTCTATTTTATTTTTCGCATCAAAATCAGTAGATAATAACGCCAGCATTTGATCAATATCATCAATAACAATAATAATCCTTGAATATGGAAATTTCATTTTTTCATTTGGATTTAAAGACGGCATGACCACTTCTCTGTTATTTATTACTTCTAGCAGCTCATCTAACATTTCTTTTAATTGCATTCCATCTGTAATTCGCTTTTTAACATGTGGTAATTCTCCAAGAGCCAAAATACCCGTTGTTTTTTCACTTAAATCAATCATGAATAATTCAATTTCTTCAGGTGCATGTTGATAGGTAAGAGAAAAAATTAGTGTTTGTAATAAAGATGTCTTACCACCTTCAATTCTTCCTCCAATGAAAATATTTGTCATTTCCTCCAATGAAAAGTTTTGCAAGCGAATATCTTCTGTTTCGATACCTACACAAATTTGTGACGATTCTGATTGCTCTAGCATGTCTTCAATAAACAACTGTTTCGGAACCATTGGAATTGATTTTGCTTTCTCTCCAGTCCATGCTCCATTCATTTTTTGAATAATTGTTTTTAATTGCTTAGAATATTCCAATTCATTTTCTCCAATGAAAGGCAATGCTGCTTGGAATAGTTCTGGGGGCTGCCCTTTCGCTAAACCACGTCCAGATGGTACATCAATTAATGGGAAGTTTGGTCTTCCAACTAAACTATAATATTCTGTTCTATCTTGTAATTCAAACGAAATTGCCATCGGAATATTGTTACGAACACGGTCAAACATATCAGTTGTTTGGTTGAGTGATAAATGAAAAGAAATACCGTACGTACTTGATTCACGTAATAATTGCTCTAAAATTTCATTTTCCTTCTCATACTCACTACGGAACCTAATATAACCATCTATCATTACGACAATAGCTGGAATCTTTGTTTCTACCATTCGGTTATACATCGCGAAAGATTTTGCTCCCCTATCAGAAAAACATTCTTTTCGATATGTGACTTCCTTCTTCAAAAAGCTAAACAACCGTTTCATTTTTTCAACTTCGTCTTCTTGTACAATTCCACCCACATGTGGTAAATCTCTAAAGTCTAAAAACATGCGACCAAAATCAACTACATAGAAGTTTACTTCCTCTGGTGTATGAGACAATGCCAGAGACATAATAATTGTTTGTAATAGAGTCGTTTTTCCTGTACCTGGCATACCGTAAATATTTAAATGCCCCTCTTGAACATCTAATTTCAAAGGATACTGCGCTTGATTTGCCACATCGTCGATTAGTCCTACCGTTAACTGCAATTTATCTTCTCTTTGCTTCCATACATCCGCATTCCAATTCTCTATTTCATAGAATTGATTTAATAATAGTTTCTCTGGTAAAGGTGCTAACCAAGGTCCTGGCAACGCTGTAATATTTTCTTTTTCGGATACGTTCTGTACATATTGAATAAAAGCTTGTAATTGCTTTGGACTATTTGTCATTGGTTTTGGACGCTTTTTCACTTTTATTCTTTCACCCGAGAGCTTAACTTCTGTAAAATCAACAATATCAAGAACTTTCTCTTCATCTGGATTATAAGGTGCTCCGCTCCATGCTGATTGGAATAATTCCAATACTTCATTGCTACCAACTTGGAGATACCCTCGTCCTGGTACATTGATTTTTGATGCATCTGGAATCTTTAACATTTCACGACTATCCGCATCATCTTGGACACGTAAACAAATTCGAAAACGCGAGTTACTCCAAATCTTGTCATTTACAACCCCCGAAGGTTTTTGGGTTGCTAATAATAAGTGAACTCCTAATGTCCTTCCTATTGCAGCGACACTAATTAGCTCGTCCATAAATTCTGGTTGTTCCTTTTTCATTTGAGCAAACTCATCAATGACAATAAATAAATGTGGCAAAGGTTCTTTTTCACGCCAGCTTGTTTCATAATATTCATCTAAATGTTGAACATTCCCAGCCTGAATAAACAATTTTTGTCTTCTCTCTAATTCCGCCTTTAATGATATTCTTGCACGCTCAATTAAGTTCGGATCTTCTAAGTTTGTAATAGATGCGATAATATGTGGTAATCCTGCAAATGTGTTTGACATTCCGCCACCCTTATAATCGATAAGCATAAATGCCATCTCATGAGGGTGATAGGTAGCCGCTAATGCGGCTATAATAGACTGAATCACTTCACTTTTCCCTGAACCTGTTGTACCAGCCATTAAACCATGCGGACCATGTCCTTTCTTCTCAATTTTATCGTGAATATTTAGAAACACAGGTTTACTTCCTTCTCTTACACCGATTGGAACCGGCAATGAAGTCGGATATCGATTTTTATCCCATCTCTCTAGCACTTGTAACTCTTCCATTTTTTTCACTTGAAACAAATCTAAAAAAGTTAATACTTTCGGTATGTTAGCCGCTGTAGAACTTTTCATTCGAATAGGAGCAATACTTCGCGCACCTGATTCACATCGTTCGAATGAAAGTCGGTCTACTTTAAAACTAGCACGCGTTGTCCCGCTATTTTCAGCTGAGCTTGAAAATGTTTCTACTAACTCACCATTTTCTCCGTTTAAGCTAATAACAAGATCACATTCCATCGGCAATCGTTCTCTCTGTTCTGCAAATATAAACGTAGATGCTCCGACACTTTCTCCTTCTCTAAGTAACATTGGAATTAGAGGATCATCCTCTAAAAACTCTCTCGCAGATAAGAAAAATACATAAATTGGGATTAAAGGTATTTTCGCATCCGCCTGTGCAGAGGAATTATAAATTCTACGCATATTAAGTGGTGTGAACAACGCTTCAGCTAATTTCTGAGCGTCTTGTTGATTTTCAGATAGAAAACGCATACTCCTCTGCTCATCCCATACATGAGGAAGCCATCTCATCCAATCCCATTGTTTTTTCTCCTTCTCATGATAAAAGGCTGCTATTTTCACTTCATTTGGCGCATGATGTGTCATAATTTGCGTCGTTACAATTCGAATAAAGTTCAACCTATCCTCTTTATTTCCAACTACACCAATTACATCATTTTTTTTCAAAGATATTGAAATATGTCCATTAGGAATTGTAGTAAAATCCCTTTTGACATTTTGTGCTTCTGTAACTAATGGATTTTCTTCGTAGCCTTTCTGCTCAGGCACTTTCAACTCTACAAGGAATGGCCTTTCCCCCGTTCCAATACGAATATCTAAAAAATCTGGGCTTTCGGGTGTTCGCTCCCATAAGTTACTTTCTTGATTTTCAATTCTTTGCACACTTTTTAATGGACTTGGATTTTGTGTAATTAAATACTTTGCTTGTTCAACCTTTAACGTATCTAATTCCACTCGACGCTTTTGAATTTGCTCTAAGTATCTTGTTTGTAATTGTTCAACCATTTGACGATGTTCTTTCTTTCTACGTAAATGCCCCATCGATGTAAATATATATGACCCTAACATAGGAATACTAGAAACCATCATAAGAGGCATATAGCTTGAATTCATTTTCATAACCTTCATCATCACAAAGTATAATACTAGCGTCAAAATTGTCATCGCCGCTGGCAATATCATCGTTTCAATTGAAAATTTCGGCTCCTCCGGTATATTCGGTGGATCATGAATAATAACATTCCCTGTTGGTATATCTACTTTCACACGCGGAGAGCGTTGAAAATACGGTGATTTTTGCACAAAACATTTCTCCTTCCCCATCCAAAAACTATTACTCAATGATTTTCCATACATAATCTTCTTCACTAGAAGACATATCTTGTTTAACAGGTTCATTATAAACTTCTTCTGCTGGCATCATTTCAAAAGAAGGGATAATTGCTCCTTTTTTATGTAGCATTACATATTGTCCGTCCCACACATCATTATCGCGTAACGTTTCATCATTTCGAATAGAATGCCACTCTTCTTTATCTTTTGCCACTCTAATTTCATAGATCTCGCTTAATGCTTCATCTATTTTTTCATGATGTAAAATCGCTTCAATAATTTGCACCACTTTTACGTCATTTGGAATTGCAATATCAATTTCTTCATTTGACTGTTTTATGTATGTCACAATAATCTCTTCCACATTTATTCACCTTTTTCTCCATCATGTTTGTTACCAAGAAACATCTAAAAATGAAATATCATCGCTTGTCGGAGAGTTCTGTGCCCTCTCAATTTCTTTTAACACTTCCTCAAAATTATACTGCATAAGCGGCACAAGTCCGTCTGAGTGAATAACTATCCGATTAGCTTCTTGCCTAGATAATGCCTTTGAAAAAACCGCCAATTCCCCACCAATAATGCCTCGCTGTGTAGACCATCTTTTCTCTATATTTCTATTAAACTTCATTATATTCGAACAATTCTCCTTATCTTGAAACAATTGTACAAATGAATCACCATGTGTAACTATCGTTATTTGTACTTTATCTTGATTTGGAATGAGTTCTATTTTCCCGCCAATAAACATCGTTTCACTACCTTTTGTTCGCTTTTCTTCCAAAACATCAAGTAGTAACCACGGTGTTTCTTCTGGCAAGCGAAATGCACTCACTTCCTCTGAAGCTTCTTCTATCCAATTATTTAACTGTTCATTTAATAATGTAGCAATATCCAGTCCACTTTCTTGACATGTATCAAACAAGTTTACTAACTTCATACCAAGAAATTTCGCAGCGATTTCACCATGAAAAGACATTCCTACACCATCACATAATGCAAAGGTAACACTAGTCCCATTATCTTGAAATATAAGAAAATCTTGTCCACTCTCATTTAAGTCTTGCGTTTCTTTAGCTCTTACGTAACTATATCGATATGTAAAATTTTCACCTTTCTTCTCTTGTAATACTGTTTCTTTTTCTTGCGACAGGATATACTTCACTATTTTTCTCCCTCCTATCGAACCGGCGTTGCAGCAGACATTTGAAATCCAAGTGATACTAAATCTGCATTTGTACCTGGAAACATCATCACTGCACCATCCCCAATATGAAAACCATACTCAGTCATCATCTCACGATAACTTTGAGGGATAGGAGAGGAAAGTCGTTGCAACTTTGCACCATATTCATCCGTAATTTCTGTATGTGGCATAATCCCTTCCCACTTCTTTATACTAGTAATTTGTTCTTGCATAATTTCATCCGAAATAAAGATATTTTCAATTAGTACATTTCCATCAGGTACAGACATATTCATAATTCTTCGCACAATTAATTCTGGATCTTCGCCAGTTGAAGCACCATCTGTCATATGACAAACAACAGGAGCTGGCCCATCTTGTAAATTCGGTAATTCCTTTTGCAATAACTTCTCCACTACAGAGAAAGCCTTTGCTGTATCAGTTAAACGATGCGTTTGAATTTTTTCTAGTGGACGTAGTCTTGCTACTTCATCTATTGTTTTCACCCCACCCAAAAGATCAAAAACTTGATCGCTATAAGCTAAAATAGATAACTTATATCTTGGAAGCAATCGACTACCTTTTGTCGAACGAAATACCATTTGGCGAATTGCTAAAGAAAGAGCATCCGTTACAATGTCAATTCTCCTTTTTTCTTCTCCCTCTACATCCATCATTTGATTCATTGATGCGCTTACATCAAGAAGATAGATTATATAAGCTGGTGTTTGTTGTGTTGCTTGAGTTTGATATAACATGTTTCATACCCTTCCATACATTATTATATGAACTTTTTTTATATTCACATTTCATTATAACTTATGAATTTTCTTTTTCTCAATTTATTATAAAATGTTCTCGATATAATTTACATATTTTCACACAAAAAGACATTTTTCTTCTCTTTAACTTATGTTTAAATATACAAAACCCTTCTATATTCATAGAAGGGTTTTGTATATTATGGTATAAGACGAGTACAATCTCTCGGAAAAGCACTCGCCTCTCGTACATTTGTTAATTCTAATAGTTTATATACAATCCTTTCTAACCCAATTCCGAAACCTCCATGCGGGGGACAACCGTATCGGAATGTATTTAAATAAGATTGAAATTTCTCTGGGTGTAATCCTTTTTCTTTAAACGAAGCGAGTAACATTTCATAATTATGAATTCGCTGTGCCCCTGACGTTATTTCTAACCCTTTATATAATAAGTCGAATGAATCAGTAATAGCTGGATTCTCTTTATTTTGCATCGTATACATCGGTCTCGCTTCTTTCGGATAATGTGTAATGAAAACAAATTCACTATTATATGTTTCCTTTACATATTTCCCTAGTAACTTTTCACCTTCTGTATCTAAATCCCCTACAGGAGATTCTTTACGATACTTACTTTTCAAAATTTCTTGTGCTTCTAACAATGTAATTTTAGGTATTTCAGTAATAACAGGTACTTCTATTTGTAATAGTTGTAGTTCTATTTCACATTTTTTCGCTACTTGTTGAAACATATATCGTAAAACATCCGTTTCTAGTTGCATCACTTCATAAAAATCATGAATAAAACCAAGCTCTACGTCTAACGATATATATTCATTCAAATGACGGGAAGAATTATGATGTTCCGCTCTATATACAGGTGCAATTTCAAAAACACGTTCTAGTCCCCCAGCCACCATCATTTGCTTGTAGAACTGTGGTGATTGTGCTAAATAAGCTTCTTTTTGGAAGTATGGAAGCTTAAAAACATTTGCTCCTCCTTCTGCCCCTTGTGAAACAATTTTCGGAGTAAATATACGTGTGAAATCGTTCTCTATTAGAAATTCACTAAAGCTCTGAACGAGTGTAGATTTCACTTTAAAAATCGCTGCAGTTCGCTCATGCCTTAATGATATTACCCGCTCATTAAGTAGTTGATCTAAGCCAACTTGTAACTTCTTTTTATTTATTTCAAATGGAAGTGGCTCTGCACCGTTTATTACTTTCACTTCATGAGCAAGTACTTCAATACCCAATTCCGTTTTCGACGTCTCGACTATCTCACCGATTACATGGACAACACTTTCTACATCAACTTTATATCCGGCCAATTCATTTTCTAATACACATTGAATTACTCCTGTTCTGTCCCGTAATAATAAAAAACTAACATTTCCAAGGTGCCGAATTTTTTTTACCCATCCTTGAAGTAATACAACCTTTCCACTTTGCTTTGTACATTCTTTTGTGAGTGAACGCTTCATTATTGAATCCATTATTTTTCCCTCCAGTAATTTTATATTTATTTACGTTATTGTTGTCATCGTCATCATCCACGGTCACTCACCCCCTTTCAAAGAATACAAAAATCCGCCCCTATAAATAGGGACGGATTTTTTTCCGCGGTACCACCCAAATTGTCATACTGACCATCTTAGCCCTGATAACGGTAGGTACCGTTTGCTTTTACTAATAATCACGTTCAAAGCAACACTCACAGGTGTCTTTCCATCATGCGGTATCGCAACCTTCCCAGCAACCGGCTGCTCTCTGTAGACCTTTGCACCATGTACTTTTCCTGATCATCACTTTTTATATTTACAGAGTATTCTAACTCTTCATTTTATAAAATGCAAGCCTTTTTTGAAACATTCTGACTTTCTTACTCCTAACTTCTTCTAAAGTGTGAAAGTTAATTTTGTAATACATATTCTTATGTATCAAATTCGAAATTACACCTCTAATGTTTTTCCAATTTTTACATAAAACCCAATTCATTTACGCATATTAATAAAAAATTTTATAGCGAGGTGTGTATATGCAAAAAGCAATTAGTTTCTTTCTCCTATTGTTTTGCCTAATTGTAGTAAACGAAACATACGCCTATTCACCAAAATCTTTACCAATCTCTCAAAACTCTGATCAATGGCAAGTGAATATTGATAAACCGAAAAAAACAAACAAGAATATGCTTCAAGCTAAAAAAGATGAATTTCAAACATATCATTTTTCAGTAAAGAATGTCGGGAATAGTGAGGTATATAACGTAAACGTCGAAGTATTCCGCAACGAACCAAATAAGAAAACGAAATATGAACTCTTTTCCCTAAAGGAAAGTCGTTTAGCAAGTGGAAAAACTGGATTTGAACACGCTAATTTACCTGTTGCTACAAAAGCGGATGAGGTTGATGTTATTATTACATGGCAAGAACACCCTTTCCGTTCGATGCGGAATGGTCAAAAAGTTGAATCTAGAAAATTTAAAGAGCATTTTGTTTTTAAAGAAGCTAAAAAGTAAAGGGAATACGGATATATTCACACTATCATTGATATAGCTTTATTTACTAGTACCAGTTCATAAGCAAATTAAAAAGTCGTGGCTTATAAATGCCACGACTTTTTATATTAATTCGTACTAATGCCTCTCGCTGCCCAAATGCGATCGATATCAGCAGCATGTTGTCCGCCATATAAAAGAGCATCCGCTTGCTTAATCGCTTTTGCTCCATCACTGAATTTAGAGTTTGGTGTTAATGACCAGTGTGATTGTAAAATGATTTTTGTTGCTACATCACGGCCAAAAGCGTTTGCCATTTCGTATTGACCTTGAGCCCAAATTTCACCATCATCATGCACTTCATTCGTTATATCTTTCGGATATACTTTATTCGTATCTAATCGGCGTAAGCATGTTGGATCTGAACTAGAATAAGCTGTCGCATCCCATTCTCCAACACATGCTTTTCCGTATCCTGTAGTCGATACTGCATCTTCATATGTAGCACCTAAGAAGTCGCCAAATCCTTCTCCCATCGCTCCGCCTTCTGCTGAACTACCAAAGCCAGGAACTTGGTTATCTTGAATCGAATGCCCATACTCATGTGCGATAATACCAGCATCTTCTGCATCATCAACACCGCCAGTACCGAAAGTTAAAGCTTTTGTTGATGGAGAATAGAATGAGTTATCATCAGTTGTACCATTAACATTCACTTTTATCGAACGGTTATTAATATTTTTAAAACCTAACCCTTGAATGTAACGCTGTAATGTATCGATATGATAATACGACATCACGTCTTCAAAGCTATCATTTGCACGTGTATAGTTGAATTGTAAGTTTGTAGATTTTGTTTTTGCTTTTGAAGAAATCGTTACATACTCTCCAATTAAAAATCCTGTTCCATCTAAGCCTTTTAACGTAACAGTTTTCAGTTGGTTCGTTAGAGCTGTTGAATCTGCATCGTTATTATCTTTTAAGCCTACTTTACTACCGCTAGATACGACTGGGTTAGGTAAAAATACTTTTCCTGACCCTTCAGCTTTTCGGTTTATATCAACCTTTTTAATTAACTTTCCATTTTCTGCATCAATAAATGTTTCCCATGCACCAAATGGATTATTAGAATGAACTACAACTTTATATACTGGACGAGCCATTCCTTCTTCAACAATATATCCGAATTCTTTCTCTGTAGGAGCCCATAAGTTTTGCTCACTTGCTTCTCCAACATACGCCATTGATTTTTGTATTGCATCTTTTTCACTAATTTTTGTCGTTACTTCCTTCACACCTGTAACAGGCTGATAATCAGAAACAGCGAGTACTCCCTTTCCCTCTCCGTTAAGAGTAACTGTAATTTGTTTTGAAAATACAGGCGCACCGTTAACAACTTGTTGGAACCTAACATATGAAGCTACTGACGTTTCTGTTGTAGAAATATATTGCAAGTCTGAAAGGTCTGTTTTCAATCCATACTGCGCAGCATTTTCTTTTAAATATTCAATTGCTTTTTTCTGTGGCGAATAAGCTTCTAACTTTACTTGCTGTTGTTTTTCCAATGCCGAAACCGTAGAAATTGTCCCCATTACTAACGGCACAGTCATTGCCATTGCCACCATTTTTTTATTAAACATAGAACCACTCCCCCTAATAAAGTAGCTCAACCTTATCCCATTACCACTAGGCAATCATTCCCCGCAAAACGGATGGATAAAAATTGAATCTACGAGTAATTCTCTATGGACACTTCTATTACCTTTCCATTTAGGGTAAGTGAAATTTTCTCAATATTTATGTGTAAAGTGAACACAATATTTTAGAAATATATTTCTAAAGAAATTCCTTAACTCTTAAACTTTTTAAATGACTTTGTAAAAACAGGCCACTTTTTACCTAACGGTAGGTTGAAAAAAATATTAATGAATGATACGATTTATATAACCTTTTTTTAGGAGGCTTTATTATGAGCAAAAGTGCAGAAACACTCTCTTCAATTATGGAAGCAAGCTATCGACTGTTTGCCGGACATGGTATTATCAAAACGACTTATTCAATGATTGCTGAAGAAGTCGGAATTGCTAAACCGTCCATTTATTATTACTTTAAATCTAAAGATGCATTAATCGAATGTATTTTCACAGGATTATGTGCTGCGATGCAGTTTTCTTCCTTCTTCCATACAGAAGAGTTTACGAAAGAAAATTTTATTGACAAATGCATTGAAATTGGATTCAAAATAATTGATGAACAGCAGAACGATCCTTATTTTAATCGTGTGTTGCAAGAATATGTATTACTATCTTCAAGAAATGATATGTACAAAGATCGATTACTAACTGTGCAAACAGAATATTTACAAGGATTTGAATCCCTCCTTACAAAAGCAAATGAGCTTCAATTGATTGAAAATAAAAATCTAGTTTCAAAAGCTCATATGTTAGCATTAGTGCTTGATAATGTCGGGAATTTTATGATGTTACATGTGGATATAGATTATAGACAAATATGGATGGAAGCTGTAAACAGTATTTTTGAAAGAAGGGATTGAATTGAATACTAAAAAACGAATTATCGGCTTAGACTTTGCTAGAGCTTTGGCGATGTTTGGTATGCTGCTTGTTAATTTTATGGTGATAACAGGTGCAGAAGGAAATGGTCCCCCATTTTTAATAACTTTCATGTCACTTTTTGAAGGTAGAGCTTCTGCCTTGTTTGTTATACTTGCTGGAATTGGCATATCTTTAATGACTAGATCATCTGTTGCTAGAAATGAAAAAATAAAAATTTCTAATAGCCGAAAAATCATCTGGAAACGGGCACTATTCTTATTTATTTTAGGATTATTTTTATACGTAATGGAGTGGACTGGGGATATATTACACTACTACGGTGTTTACCTTTTCGTTGCTGCATTACTCATTACAGTCCGAAAAAAAGCATTACTCTTGTTATCTATTATTATCCTACTCTTGGCACAATCTCTTCAGCTTACTTTCAATACTTTCGAAGGTTGGGGAGGCCCTACTCCATTTATAAACTATGTAGACTTCTGGACAATAAACGGTTTTCTTCGCAATTTATTCTTTAATGGTTATCACCCTTTTTTCCCATGGTTTTCGTTCTTCTTAATCGGTATGATAATTGGAAGATTAGATCTTCATAATAAAAAGATTAGAGATAGGTTGCTCTTGCTCGGTATTACATTCACCATACTGATAGAACTTTTATCAAAAGGGCTCACATACTACTTCATTCCACACATTGGCAAAGAAGCTGCTACATTTTTGTTTAATACAGGACCCATTTTACCAAATATATTATATATTTTATCTGCTACAGGATCCGCTATTGCTATATTAATAATTTGTCTCTATTCCGCTGAAAAATATGAAAATAATTGGTTTGTTACTTCCATTATACAAACAGGTCAATTAACATTAACTCATTATGTAAGTCATGTATTTATCGGTATTGGAGCATTAATTCTATTCGATAGAATGGAACATCAAACACTACTTTTCGTTTTATTATTTGCTACTATATTTTTCATTTTCAGTATTTTGTTTAGCGTATTATGGAGAAAGAAATTTTCTAGAGGACCTATTGAATGGATTATGAGGAAATTAGCTAGTTAATTTACCTCCATACGAAAAAGGAAGTTGGAATCATTCCAACTTCCTTTTTTCTTTAATTAGCTGCACTTAATTTAATTCTAAGTTTTGTTTCACCTAAAGAAAGTTCATCGTCTTCGTTCGTTAAGTGACCAAATGTAAATTGTTTAACGAGTAAGTTTTCTTCCAATAAATCTTTATGGTTCGTTAACGTTCGTTGTAGCTCTACTTCTGTATCAAGAATAACATCGACTCGTAAATTAACTGGTAAATTCAACTGTTTACGATATTCTTGAACCGCACGAATGAATTCACGCGCTACTCCTTCTTGTAACAATTCTTCCGTTACATTCGTATCTAACATAACCGTATATTGTCCGTTAGTCGTGTTAGAGAATCCTGATTTTGCAACTTTCTCAACTAACACATCTTCAGCAGTTACAACTACTTCTTCTCCTGGTGTTGCTTCGTAAACTGCTCTTTCTGTTGATACAAAGTTTTGTACTTCTTCTTGTGATAATTGTTTTAGCCAACCATTCACTGCATTCACATTTTTACCGAATTTCGGCCCCGCTGTTTTAAAATTGAGCTTCAATTGATATGATGTGTATTTTGTTTCATCGAGTTCAACATGGAACGCTTTTACATTTAACTCATCCATAACGATATCACGATAAGATTCCCAATCCATATCATTCTCGTTATGCTCAAGTAATACAAGTTCTGCTAGCGGCTGTTTTACTTTTAAAGAATGCTGATTACGGTTACTTCTTCCAAGTTCAACAACTTGTAAAACAGCATCCATTTCCGCTTCTAATTTCGGCTGAAGTAGTGATTCATTTACAACTGGATAATCAGCTAAATGAACGCTACTTCCTTCTAAATTAAGATGAATGTCTTCCGCGACAAACGGTGTGAATGGTGCAATTAATTTACTAATTGTTACAAGTACTTCATGAAGTGTCTCATACGCAGCAGCTTTTTCAGCGTTCATACCAGATTCCCAGAAACGATTACGTGAGCGTCTTACATACCAGTTACTCACTTCATCTACAAGTACTGCAATTTCACGAGCTGCATTCGTAAATTGATAATCATCAAGTGCTGTTCTCACTTTTTTCGTTGTACTATGCAATCTTGATAATACCCATTCGTCTAATTTCGTACGCTTTACATCATACGTTTCTTTCGGGTTATACTCATCTAAATTTGCATATAAAACGTAGAAGCTATACACATTGACTAATGTATCTACAAATTTAGATTTCGCTTCCAGTACGGTTCTTTCAGAAAAACGCTTCGCATTCCACGGAGCACTATCAACAAGTAAAGCCCATCTTAGCGCATCTGCACCAAACTTATCTACTAAATCAACTGGATCTAGTGCATTTCCTTTGCTTTTAGACATTTTCTGCCCTTCTTCATCTAAAACATGCCCTAGTGATAACACTCGTTTATACGGTACTTTTCCTGTATATAGTGCTGATACTGCTAATAAACTATAAAACCAGCCGCGTGTTTGATCAATTCCTTCTGCAATAACATCAGCTGGAAACTGCTCTTCAAATAACTCTTTATTTTCAAATGGGTAATGATATTGTGCAAATGGCATGGAACCACTATCAAACCAAACATCAATCACTTCTGGTGTACGATTCATTGTTCCTCCGCATTTCCCGCAGCAGACTTGCACTTCATCTACATACGGCTTATGCAATTCCAAATCTTCTGGTGTTTCGTTCGTACTATGCTTTCTTAATTCAGCAATGCTCTTCGGTGCGAACTGATGATTACAACTTTCACATTCCCATACGTTTAATGGCGTTCCCCAATATCTATTTCGGCTAATATTCCAGTCCACCATATTTTCTAAAAACTTACCAAAACGTCCATGTTTCATATGATCCGGATACCAAGTAACAGAATCATTATTTTGTAAAAAGGTATCTTTAATTGCAGTTGTTCGAATTAACCAACTTTCTCCTGCATAATAAAGTAGTGGTGAATCACAACGCCAGCAATGCGGATAGCTATGTTCATATTTTTCTTTATGATACAGTAAACCTTCCTTAGCTAAATAACGAACGATATCCACGTCACAATCTTTTACAAATTTCCCTTTCAAAAATGGTACTGCTTCTGTATACTCACCTTTTTCATCTACAACGTGCAAGAATGACAATCCTTCACTTTGAACGACTCTATAATCGTCTTCTCCATATGCTGGAGCAATATGAACAAGTCCTGTACCACTATCCGCTGTTACAAAATCTGCTGCGATAACACGGTAACCATTTGTAACTTCTTTCATCGGAAATGGCGCTGTATAAGATGTGTTTAATAATTCTTCGCCTTTATGAACAGATAATACTTCATAGTTTTCTTTTAATACTTCTTGTACACGTTCTTTCGCAACAATGTATACATGACTTTCTTGTTTTGCTTTAACGTATTCCATATTTGGATGGACAGCAAGCGCTACGTTTGCTGGAAGTGTCCAAGGCGTTGTTGTCCAACCTAAGAAATACTCATTTTCACTATCTTTCACTTTAAACTTCACAGTTGCACTTAAATCTTTTACTGTTTTATACCCTTGTGCAACCTCATGTGAGCTCAATGAGGTTTGGCAGCTTGGGCAGTATGGTGAAACTCTATGTCCTTTATATAACAATCCTTTTTCATGGATCGTCCCCAAAATATGCCATACACTTTCGATATATGGATTCTCTAAAGTTACATATGGATCATCCATATCTACCCAATAACCAATACTTTCAGTGAATTCACGCCACTGCTTTTCATATGTGAAAACACTCTCTTTACACTTTTGAATAAATGGTTCAATACCATATTCTTCGATCTCATGTTTACCAGAAATACCAAGTTGCTTCTCAACACCTAGTTCTACAGGTAAACCGTGTGTATCCCATCCTGCTTTTCTTACTACTTTATAACCAGCCATCGTTTTATATCTTGCTACTAAATCTTTAATTGCCCGACCAAGTGCATGGCCGACGTGTGGTAAACCGTTCGCCGTTGGTGGTCCTTCATAAAACACAAACGATTGCGCGCCTTCTCGATTCTGAATTGATTGTTCAAAAATGCTTTGTTCGTTCCACTGCTTACGAATACGTGTTTCTCTCCCTACAGCTGACTCTTTTACATCTACTTTCTTCATCTACAATCACTCCTTTGAATGTTTTAAAAGCACACAAAAAACCCGTCCCTATGAAGTAGGGACGGGTTTACCCGCGTTACCACCCTAATTCTATTAGCTTTTTCACTAATAGCGCTTAGCAACGTACTATCATACGTGTTCTTTGTAACGGTAGACATCCGTCCGGGCTTACTTACTTTCAGCCTCGGCTCCTCGGAGATGATTTTCAAATAACGTCTGCCCACCGGCTTTCAGCAATATACCGGCTCTCTGGAGAACAGTTCACTATTTTACTCTTTCTCGTCTTCAGATTTGTATACTTTATTAAAAGTTATTTTATGCCATTTGACAACTAATTGTCAACTAATTCAAAATATATGCTTATCCTTATCCCCTATTCTTATACAATTACTTTTCAAATTCTCGCAATGCTGCTAAATTTTCATCATCCTCAATAAGTTCAGCAAAGAATCCCGATTCATCCTCACGAAGGACAATTTCAAGCTCTTCCTTCGCCTCTTCATTTCTATTTAACTGTGCTAAATAACAAGCACGATCATATCTTGCTAACAAATCATTTGCATCCATTGTTAATACTTCATTTGCTATTTTTTCTGCCTTTAGTGTTTGGCCGGCACCATGATATGAAGACGCTAAAGAAAGGAGAATTGCTGTTTCATTTGGATGATGTATAGAAGCATTTTCTAATACATGAATTGCCTCTTCAAACCTTTCTTGACTTTGATACATTTCTCCTAAAGCAAGAAATGCTCTACTTACGAACGGTGTTTGCTCCGTTAATTGTAAGGTAATCTTTTCTGCTTTTCTTTCTTCCCCTGCTTTAAAGAATACTTGTGCTTGCAGAAGAAGAGTATCATAATCATCTGGTAGTTCTCGAACCATTTGCTTCGTTAATTCCAAAGCATCTCTTAACATATCTTCTTCCTCGCACTCAACGAAAAGATTTACAAGTTGCTTCGCTACTTCATAATCCCATCTATTTTCTAGTGACGTGTGCAGAATCTCTATTGCTTCTTTATTCATCTCTACATTCTCATAAAATAGCGCAAATCGCTGTGCTGCCATACTATTTTTCGGATTTAACTTTAAAGAGATTTCATATAAATCAATTATCATAGTAACCATTGAAATTTCTTTGGCACGATTTTTCATACGATAAAAAGCTCTCGTAATGATAGATCGTTTTGGTTGTTCATGCAGCTGGCGTTCAATCCATATTTCCGTAACCGCAGCTGCAGCATACATGAATGCTGTACTTCTTTTTGCTTTTTTCACCTTTAACGTATGAAGAAAATCTCGTATGTTAGACAATTTTTTATGCTGCTCTACTGCTTTTACATAAACATCAAATATACGTTCATTATCAAAATCTTTTTGTATTACTTTCATTGCAACTTCAATTGCTTTTACATTTCTTTTTTTCACTAATACTTTTGCATAATGATATAGAACTTCTATATGCTCACCATCTAATTGTAGCGCGTATTCAATCTGTTCTTGTTCTTTATCTATTTCATTCATCGCTCCGTACACATATGCAATCGCATCTAAACGCCATATTTCAGGTACTTCTTCCTCTAATTGTTCTAGTTCCGTCAGCAATTCTTCCTGAAGATTCATATCTACTGAAAGCTGTGCCAAATATTCCATATTAATATGCAACGGCTCTTCCTTCATCGCCTGAACCATATGACTTTGTTCTTTAGAACGGTTTTCTTCTTTTTCGTATATTTCCGCAAGCTGTAAATGTACACCTACGAAATTCCCATCAAGCTCTAAACATGTTTCATACGCTTGTTTTGCTTCCGTCAATTGCCCTAATGCCATAAGTATTTCACCAATTCGGTAATACGGTAATGCCGTTTCCTTTTGTTCTATCGCCTTATTATATCTTTTCATCGCTTGGCCGTACTGTCCAATAGATTCATATAAAATACCTGCATAACAACCGCACTCACTTACTTCATTACTTTCTTTGTGTAACGTTCTTAAAAACGCTATACCTCGTTGTACAAATTCCGTTCCTTTAATTCGATTCACATATTCATCTAACGCACTTGCTACATTATAATCGCTTTTCTTTATACCATTTTCTAACTTAGATAGCGCTACTTTAAACCCTTCTTCATTTCCACCAAGTTCAAGTTCAGCATCCCATAAAACCATTCCTGAATTCATGAGGAAATCTTGGCTCTTTTCAATTTGCTTCTCAAGACCAAGAATGTATTCTTTTGCTTCCTTGTATTGTTCTCTTGCCATATACACTTGTGTAAGTCCGAAGTGAGAATAAACATCCTCATCGTTTTCTTCTAAAGCACGCTTATACAATACTTCTGCTTCTTCCAAGCTATCATTTTGAAAATGATAGTCACCTAATTTTACGTAAAGAGGTGCTTTATCATCACAATTCTCAATACCGTTTAATAAAATTTCTTTCGTACTTTCCTCATCCTTCAAATCAGATTCGTATATTTCCGAAAGTTTCGTATAAATGTAAGGTGCATTACTATCCAAATGAATCGCTACTTTAAGCCCTTTTATTGCTAAATATAATTTTCCTAGTTGATGTGCACATCTCGCTCGTTCATACCATACATGTGCTTCATATTTATACTCTTTTAACAAGTCATTAAAGATTTCATATGCTTCTTCATATCTTTCTAAATCTATTAATATTAAACCGTGATTCGTTAAAGTGAACCTTTCAGGACTGCGCTCTAACGCAACTTGAGAGTATTGCAATGCTTTTTCAGATTGATCAATATACATATAGGATAAAGCGAGAAAACTCCAAGCAATAGGCTGATCTGCGTCTAATTGTAACGATGAACGAAAGCTTGAAATCGCTTCTATATAACTTTCCTGCTCAAAAGCATATCTTCCGTTTATTAAATGATATAAAGCACGATTATTTTTCCTCTCAACGCTTGTCAGCATTTGCTCCGCTTTCTCTACTTCTTGAAGACGAATAAAACACTGTGCACCATGCAATTTAACAAAGTCCGAGTTCGGAAACTCTTCCATTAACTTATCGATACAATATAAAATAAATTCTTTATCTACTTCAACATCTAAGTGCTTTATCGTATATAACCACGTATTTGGATTATCACTCGTTTCTTTTAAAAATTGTACTAAGTTACTAATTCCCTCTTTGTCATGTTCATCTAAATGATCCGTAAGAGAAAAAATAGATTTAAAATAACGATTTTCTTCCTCACTTAGAAACGCTAGTTGCGCCTTCTTTTCTTTCGGAACAAACGTGATTGCTAAACAGCCTGTATAACGATATTTTTCTTGTAATTTACTATATTCTACAAGAACTGGTTCTATAAAGTTTGGATCTTGAACATAGAAAGCTTGCAATGTATCATCATATCCAGATAGAACTTGTACGTGTGAAGCATGCTCAATATCTATACTTAATAAAACAGGAATTCCTTCATCAATCAGTCTCTTATAATTCTCTTCATTCCCTTTAAAATAACGATATTCATAACCTAATTCTTCCAAATAAGAAACAGTATCTGAAAACTTCGATCCTGTCATATCAAAAATAAACTCTGCTATTTCATCTTGTGTACGTGTCTCTCCCCATATACGCAACATCATCTCTAAACTTGTCGGAACACAATAATTATCCTTTTGTACAATAGGAACTATCGGCAAGTGAACCTTTTTTCCATCCGGATTTTTTTCTAAATTATGATATAAAGATTCTTTTAAACTCTTTTCTTTTTTTAATAGCTTTTGTAAATCTGCAAATTTATTCATTTTGTACAGCGCTTCTGCACGTAAATGTACAAAGTAAGTGTTATAAGCATGATATGGCAGCTGAGTATTTATGTTATCTATTACCGCTAACATCTCTTCATATTGCTCTAAATCTAATAAATACTTTACCTTCTCAAAATGAAAATATGGTACTTGTGGGAACTTTACAATCGCATCATCAATTAACTGTATCGCACGTTTTTGTTCTCCTTTATTCGCATACAATTGTGATAATAAATAGGTAGATAACTCTTCACAATCTTCATGCTGCATGCCAGCAATAAATTGTTCTTCCGCTTTCTCCCATTCGCCTGTGTGCATATAAACGTAGCCCCATTTATCAAACACTACGCGCGTACTGTACTCCTCTGCTTTTTGCATATACATTAGCGCTTCTTCATTTCTTTTCATTTCTAAAAGACATCGTACTAACGTAAAATATGTTTTCGCTAAAAAATCTGCATCTATTTCTTCTTTATTACTCTCTTCTAAAGTTTCTTTTAACAGCTGCTCTGCTTCAAGAATTTTTCGCTCATCAATTAGCTCATCACAATATAAAGAGAGCGTTCTCATATTTGGGAATTTCTTATAAGCGTAGCGAATGAGGAATGAACTGTATTGGTGCATAAGCCCTTCATCAGTAAGGCGAATTAATATGTCAAACTCCTTATGCGAAGGAATATTAGCAAGCCAATTCTTCACATAGGATAAAGTATTCGTTTCTTTTATATATGCAATTTCATTATTTATTTCCTGTAATCCGTCTACAAATCTCTTATCTTTCAAACACGCTTCTAACTGCTTAAAATCTAGCATGCATTCACCTCGAATTTATATTTAAACTGCTACTTGCTTAGATTTTACACACCATATAGTATGTATTCAACTAAAATCTCTTATAATGGATGGTATTAATTAATATTATTCAAATTTATAACAAAATATAGTAAAAATGATTGTTTTTCTCCGTATTTTGTTTAATTATATGGAATAACGTAACATGCGGTTTTTTATCTTGTAGAAGCTGAAATCAGTACATAAAATTATATCGGCGATAATTCAAATATATCAGCGATTCTTTCATTTTATCGGCGATTTTCAAATTATATCGACCGATTCTTAACATTTATCAGCGATTATATGTCGAATATCGACTTATCGACATTAAACGACAATCCTTATATATCATATCTTTTAACATACTATATCACCAAATGTAATTTTCATATTCGGAGCGTACACTAAAGAAGAATGCACATGAAATATTTTAAAAAATCGTAGTTCAGCTTCATATTGAGCTAGCGCATTATCATATGTTAATCCTCTGTCTATTAAACGTTTTATAAATTGCTGCTTATCACCCGGATTACCTGCAATCCCCTCTTCTTTTAATGAATGATACAAACTTTGTTTATCATTATGGTGGATATTAGAATCTAAAAAGTTCACTTTATCACTTACTCTACACTCAATATTTTTCACACCTAATTCACTTAAATACATCGGTATTTTCATACCAATATTTCCATCTTTTCCACTCCTCTGCGTGTCACTTTCAAATAAATTCTGCAAAATGCCTAGCTGGATAATTTCCGATTGGTTCTCTCCATCCAAAGTGTATGAAGACATATTTGATATCCAATGTGGTTCAAAACAGATTATTTTCTCGCCACTTTTAACTGAATGAATCATTTTTTGTAGCATCGTTTTTGGTGAACTCATATGTAATAAGAAGGCATGACAAATTGCTATATCGTATGTATCGTTCAATTCAATTTCTATAGCATCTCCCTCCAGAAATTCTGACTCGTACGGAAGTGAACGAAACAACTCTCTCGCTTCAGCTAATAATGTTTCTCCACTATCAATGCCTGTATACTTTGATCCTTCTGGAAGTAAAGGCATTAATAATAAGCCTAAATAACCATATCCACAACCATAATCAACAACATGGACTGGCTCAGAAATCTTCCAAACTGAATTCACTAGAAAACTTACATAATCGCTATTGTAATATAAATCTCTCGTATTTTTTAAATACGCTAGTTTACTGTTCCAATCGTATGTTTCCAACCTCTAACGCCTCCTTTTATATACACCCCTTACAATTCTCCATTTAACAAAAACATTCCTACATTTTTAACAATTCCCCAAGAAATTGGTTTTAATAAGGTGAGATTACTGCTTACATGACTCCTATACCAAATAAAAAGGCATACATATCTGTAATGATACATACACCTTTTATGCTACATCTCCTCAGGAGCCTCCACCCCAAGTAAACGTAATCCTTCTTTTAATACAACCGTCACAGCATAAACCAATGCGAGTCTGCTGTCTTTTTCTTCACTCTCTTCTAATATACGAACATTACCGTAATATTTATTGAACGATTGTGCTACATCTAATACATATTTCGAAATAATCGATGGCTCATTTTTATTGAAAGCTGCTTCAATTACTTGTGGGAATTTGTTTAGTAATTTTACGACACTCCAGCTATGATCGTCTTTTACAGCAAACGTACATGTTTCAAATTCTACACTTTCTTTTCTTAAAATAGAGCAAGCACGTGCATGTGTGTACTGTACGTACGGGCCTGTTTCTCCTTCAAATTTCAGCATGTTTTCTAATGAGAATTCAATATTGTGCATACGCTCATTTTTTAAATCGTGGAAAATAACTGCCCCTACACCGACTTGCTTTGCTACTACTTCTTTTTGTTTTAAGTTTGGATTTTTCTCTTCAATATTTTGTTTTGCAAGGTCGATTGCTTCCTCAAGTACTTCTTCAAGTAAAATAACTCTTCCTTTACGTGTCGACATTTTCTTACCATCTTTTAAAATGAAGCCAAACGGTACATGTTCCATACCATCAACCCAAGTGTAGCCAAGTTTTTTTAATACAGTGAAAAATTGATTGAAATGTAAGCTTTGTTCTGGACCAACAACATATAGCGCTTTATCAAACCCATAAGTGTTTTGACGATATAAAGCAGCCGTTAAGTCACGCGTTGCATAAATCGTCGCACCATCTGACTTTCTAATTAAACATGGCGGCATACCTTCTTCTTCTAAATTAACGACTAATGCGCCTTCTGATTCTTCCAGTAAGTCGTGCTCTTCTAAAATCCCAATAAAGTCTTCCATTTTATCATTATAGAAAGCTTCGCCTTGAAAATTAGTAAATTCCACACCGAGAAGTTCATAAATACGAGAAAATTCTTTTAATGATTCGTAACGGAACCAATTCCAAAGTTCAACAGCTTCTTCATCGCCTTCTTCTAGCTTTTTAAACCAAGCACGTCCTTCTTCTTCTAATTCTTCATTCTCTTTTACTTCTACATGAAACTGAACATATAACTTAAATAACTCACGTATTGGATCCTCTTTCACTACTTCTTCATTTCCCCATTTTCTATATGCGGTAATTAACTTTCCAAACTGTGTTCCCCAATCACCAATATAATTGATTCCTACAACTTCATATCCACATTTTTCTGCGATATGCTTCAATGAATTTCCAATCATTGTAGAACGTAAATGTCCCATTGAAAAAGGTTTCGCGATATTAGGAGAAGAATAATCGATAACTACTGTTTTTTCACATCCAAAGTGATTTTGACCGTACTCTTCTTTCTCAGCTAAAATTTTCTTTAATACTTCATCACTTACAGTTTCACGATTATAAAATACATTTACATAAGGACCAACGGCTTCTACTTTTGTAAAGAACGGATCATTTAACTTCTCCGCCACTTCCTTTGCGATAATAGCTGGTGCTTTTTTATATTGCTTCGCTAATGAAAAGCATGGGAACGCTGCATCTCCAAATTCATCTTGTTTCGGTGTTTCAATTAAATCTAAAATTTGTTTTTGCGTTAATTCATTCGTGAAAATATTAGATAAACTTTCCGCAAACTGCATTTTATAATCCATGATACAACCTCCTTATTTTTTTAACACAAAAAACTCGTCTCTAAAAAAGAGACGAGTTTTAACCCGTGGTACCACCCTTGTTGTTCGTTAAGAACCACTTTCCCGTTTATAACGAGGACAGGGGGCCTCGGCTTTCTCTACTATTCGTTCAAGAAGCATCTCCGAAGTGCGCTTCATCTTTTTCTTCCGTACTAGGCTCACACCATCCCTAGCTCGCTTTCCTTCTAAAAAAGACTACTCTCTTCATCACAGACAGTATATTTAATTAATTATTGCTTATTATACATCTTTTCAAACAATTAGCAAGGGTCAATTACACCAAAGTGAAACTTAGCACTTTTTCTTTTGTATACATGAAAATTGTGTTTTTCAAATCTAGAACTACGAAAATGATCTTTTAAAACGACACGTTTTCTCGCCACTCGTTTTGCCTCCGCAATTGTTTCGTCAGTAATATCATGATACAAAGCGAAGTGTTTTAATCCTTTAATTCCGTCAGATTCTATGACAGTTTCTTCAAACATCGGATCAAGGTAAACGACATCATAACTATTGTCTTCACATTGCGCTAAAAATGAAAAATGCTCCGTTTGCTTTACTTGGATTCTTTGCATTGCTTCATCAATTTCAGAAACAGATGAAGACCATGTTTTCAAACCATTTCTCATGATATAAGCCATATATTCATTGCCTTCAAGTCCTGTTACTTTTCCACTTTCACCAACAACATAACTAGCTACAATACTATCTGATGCCATCCCGAGCGTACAATCTAACACTGTCATTCCGCTCTCTAATTTAGCAGCTTGTACAAACGGATCGTGTTCTCCACGCATTAACCTTTTCACACGAAACATCGCTGAGTTCGGATGAAAGAAAAATGATTCTTCCGTACCTTTCGGATAAATAGCTAATCGGTTCTTTCCTACGACAAGTATATCTTGTTCATACTGCTCATGTAATTTATGCACTGGTATATCATTACGTAAAATGAAAGAACGATTTAATTCTTCTGCTACCTTTTTTGCATATGCTGTCATTTCTTTGTTTGTTCTTCCTGCTGTTGTTACTATCATTGTTTCACCTCTATATAAAGAAAAGAGGGAGATTTACTCTCCCCCTTCTTTAGCAATTCTTTTCGAAAGCTTGCTCTAAGTTCGTAATAATTTCGTCCATAGTTGCACCTTCAATTTCATGACGGTGAATGAAGTGAACAACTTCTTTTCCTTTTAATAATGCCATAGATGGTGAAGATGGAGGAATTTCTCCGAAATATTCACGCATTTTTGCAGTAGCATCTTTATCTTGACCTGCGAATACAGTTACAAGATGATCAGGTTGTTTTTCAGCACGAACAACCGCTTGACCTGCTGATGGACGTGCTAAACCAGCTGCACAACCACAAACAGAGTTTACAACTACTAAAGTTGTACCTGATGTATTTTCCATAAATTCTGTTACAGCTTCTTCTGTAGTTAACTCTTCAAACCCAGAACGCACTAACTCTTGGCGCATTGGGATTACCATTTGGCGCATGTATTCTTCATAAGCATTTGACATCTTGTAATCTCTCCTTCAACTTTCATTCCAAATTCATCATATCACGCTCTATTAATAGGTGCAAAAGAAAGATAACGATGATTTCATTTTTTTGTAGGGATTTCACAAACCCCACCGCGGCAATGTCCCACTGGAACAAGTTTTCTATTATTAGCGATATAATCGTATACTTTACTTCCAAAACCAAGTACGATAGATAGCTTTATAAAAGGAACTGCAAACCAATAAGATGGAACGGCCTTTGCTAATACATTTATGCTCTGAATGCCGTCATACCACTTATTATTTTTAAAAATATACAGTCTTTGTTCCATTTTACTTTGTAGTTCTTGAGAAAGCTTATATTTCTCAACTACATCTTCATTTCGAAATGAAACAAATTTCATCTTACCCTTTTTATCTAATTTTTTCGTACGTTCTGCAACGGCCGTACACATCGGACACCAACTATCATAGAAAACAATCATACATTATTCCCCTTTACGAGACTCCGTCATTTGTTTCCATACAGAACCTTTTGCTTCTTCTCCGCCTTCAATACGCTCTAATGCTAGACGTGCTTGCATCGCTACTTCAAACTCTGAATCATCTTGCGCTGCTTTTAATGCTGGAATCGCACTTTCATCTCCAAGTTCAAATAAGAACATCGCTGCACGCCAGCGTACTAATTTACTTGGATCTTTCAGAGATTTAATCATAACGAACATCGCTGCCGGATCACCTACATCTGATAAACAATCTCCTGCAGTACGACGAACACTTACAGAGCGATCTAACAACGCTTTATATAATAACGGTAATACTTCATCACCTTTTACCATACCTAAATACGCTGTTGCTAAACGGCGTATTGAAACTTTTTCATCATCTAACGCCATCTTCAACACTGGAATATCTTCTTCAGTAGGATCCATTTGTTCTAATGCTGCAAAACGGTTTTTCCAGTCAGAATCTTTCATCATCTCTTCTGTTACTTTATATGGCTCACGCTTTTGAATCGTTACTTCAACAGCACCTGCTTGATTTAATAATTCTTTAACCGTTTCATTTACACGTTCTTCTGAATAAGCAGCAACAATCTCTTCTACTACTTCTTTCCCGATTTCTTCAAAATTACCGTAACGTGTACTTTGTTCTACCCATTTACGCTCTTTTACAACGTTTGGTGCAGACATTTGTACTTTCATAATTGATTCTTTGAAACGATCTGGTAAGCCAACGCGTTCTTCCGATGTTCCATCTGTTAACTTTACTTGCATTGGAATTGTAAAGAACATTTGAACAAACACTTTCACTTCTCCAAAATGAGACAGTTGTTGTTCTTCACTTTCTTCCACTACTTCTTCGCCAAAAACAGCACGAACTTGTTGTAATAATACTTTCCAGTCATACTTTGCATTTCGCTCGACTGCTAAAAAGTCAGCTACATGATACACACCTTTAATGCCTTCAATTTTCAAAATTTCTTGCACTTGCATTGGTGCTTGTTCTTTATTTTCATTTGTATAATTATTACGCGCTCCTGATGGTAATACTTCATTCAAAATAACTTTCATTGTATTTGGACTTGGCGTCGGTTCAATTGCTTTAATCTTCACGTAAAAAACTCTCCTTTATTGCGTGTTCTTAGCTGTATTGTAACATGTTATCACTCTATACTCCTACTCGGATGCTTAATTTTACTACTTTCTTCCCGCTACCATACTATTTCATTCTTTTTACATTTCAAATTAGGAATGAGGTTTTAAAAGCTTTCGTTTCCGATGCTTTTTATTTTTTATCCATTTCTTGAGGTACCGCCAGTATTAAAAAAAACACACGCTAAGCAAAAATATGTAAATAAGCTGTCCATATAGACAGCTTATTTACATATTTTTCGTTCTCGGAAGTTGATCTTGTAGCGCTCTTTCTCGTAATTCACTATGTTTTCCAAAGAAAATAGTGAAAGACAAGGCGATGAATACATTTGCAAAATGACAAAACTGTAAGAATACACGAGTATTTGTAAGAAAGTTCGATGTTTTCCTTTTTCTTTTTTTATTATAGTGAAAAAGAAGAACGAAATATTCTCTTATGTAGGAAAGGAAGATAATAATGATTGATTTATTAAATAAATGGATGTTAGAAAGTACAGGAAATTTCAATATCGTTGTAGGACTTACAGCACTTCTATTTTTGGGTTCAGTAATTACACTTATTATTATTTACAAAAAAATTGGTAAACCAGATGAAAGAACAACTCCTATTCATTTTAAAATTATTTCTTGTATGTTTACTACTCAAATTCTAATGAATTGCATATTTATTTCTTTAGTTGGTAAAGATATTGAGAATTCCCGTCAAATCTTTATATTATTTGAAGCCTTTGTATTCTTCGTTGGAGCTATTTATTCGTTTAAATTATATAGACAAGAATTTAAATAATTCACTTGCAAGAAACAATAAAAAGGGGGATTCCTTACTCTCAGAAAGGATCCCCTTTTTTATTTTCTATCACTCGATTCTTCTTTTTATACATTCCTATCCTCGCATGGGTTTTACGGTTCTCGATTGTTACTGGATTAGCCGAAAAACGTAATAAAATTTTGTATACTCTTTACTTGTTTTCCAAAAAAAGCTGGCGGTACTCCTTCTTTAAGTTTATTAAAATACTTTCCACAATTTTTTCCGTAGCTATTACTTAAAATCACCTTTTATTACGATGCCCCCTCCCGCCTTCTCTCCAAAAAGGTAATACTCTCAATCACAACTTCAGTTCTATATATTCTCTTGCCTTGTTCATCATCGTAATTACTCGTCTGAATACGCCCTGTAATCCCAACAAGTGATCCCTTCTTACAATATTCAGTTACATTCTCAGCCGATTTTCGCCAAACGACACAATTAATAAAATCGACTTGTTGTTCACCTAAACTATTTCGAAATCCTCTATTCACCGCAATACATATTCTTGCATAAGCAACGCCTTGTTTTGTGTAGTATAATTCTGGCTCCTTTGTCAATCTACCGATTAATACAACTCTATTCATCATAAGTTATACCACCTCACATATTTTTCTCCATTGTAAGGAGAAATGGATGAATGGTAAAAAGCACAAAATGATGTATCCGTAAGTAAAAAGTATTAATTTAGACCTTACAAAACAAAAAAAGAAACCATACATAGTTCAAACATGTATGGTTTCAAAATTTATTACACTTCAGTACAAGATATGTAATATCCTCCGCGAGCCATCTTTATTTCAACACGGTACAATACACTTCCTAAGTAAAAAGTAATCGGTTTAACTTTACTCTCAAATTTTAGTCTTTCATTGCATTCAGTTGCATATCCTTCAATCGCTGAAGTAATAACTTCAGATGATGGATACGTTAAAGCTTCATCTAGTTCTATGAAAAAACTTTTAGAAAATAGTTTTTTCATAATCCCCTTCTTCTCTTTCATCATATTCCATCTCCTTCAATTCAAGTTGTTAACATCCATATTATACCATACGTTCAATATATCTTTGAAAATAAAAAAAACCTGCATTTTTCATGCAGGTTTTTTTATTAGTCATTTTTCGTAAAGTAAGAAACGAAACGAAGAATTTCTAAGTATAACCAAACTAATGTAAGCATTAGTCCCATTGCAGTGTACCATTCCATATATTTCGGAGCTTGACTACGTACACCATTTTCGATTAAATCGAAATCTAGTAATAAGTTTAATGCAGCAACTACAATAACAACTGCACTAATAATAATACCGATTGTACCACCTTGGTGAATGTATGGAACAGTTACACCAAACATATTTAGTAGGAATACGACTAAATACATAACCAGAATTCCGAGTGTTGCTGCCATAACGCCTGTACGGAATTTATCCGTTACTTTTACTACGCGTGTTGCATATAACACTAACATTGCAAATAGAATTGAGATTGTTAGTAATACAGCATTTAAAACGATAGAATCGCCAAATTTCATTGTATAAACTGCTGAAATACTTCCTAACACAACCCCTTCTACCGCTGCATAGATTGGTGCACCAAAAGGTGAAATACGCGGGAAGAACATAGACGCAAATGCGATGATTGCCGCAACGATTAAAGCACCAATTAATACTGGCATCTTCATCGTCCCCTGCATCATCTGTATGTATGAATAGACAGACGTTGCAAGTAGCAAGATAAGCATAATGAACGTTTTGCCTACTGTTCCGCCAATTGTCATCGCAGAAGCGCTTGCTCCCTCTTTACGGAATGCCTCTTTTTTCAACATTGGATTAGATGTTCTCATTTTTTCCCTCCTAAAATAGGTTCTACCAATAGTGTAAAGTTTTTCTCTTTACTTTTCAATATATGCAGCTTGTTTTTATTTTAATCCTTCAACCATGTCTGATAGTTCACTCCATCTTTCCATCTTTTTTTCTAGCTCTTCTTCTGTTTTCTGCTGTGCTTCAGATAATTCTTGTGCCTTTGTGAAGTCAGATCCAACTTTCGCAAGTTCTTCTCCAATTGACTCAATTTTTTCTTCAAGTTCGGCAATTGTATCTTCAATCGTTTCCCATTCACGCTGCTCATTGTATGAAAGTTTACGTTTACGTTGTTGTTTTGGAGCTTCTTCTACTACTTTTTTCTCTTTTTGAACTTCCGCTTTCTCCATAAGTTCTCTCGTTTTTTCCATTTCTAAATAATCTGTATAACTACCTAGGAACTCACGCACTTCGCCTCCGCCAGTAAAGATGAACAGTTCATCTACTACTTTATCTAAGAAGTAACGGTCATGCGATACAGTTAAAACGACACCTGGGAAATCTTCTAAATAATCTTCTAGTACTGTTAATGTTTGTGTATCTAGATCATTCGTAGGTTCATCAAGTAAAAGTACGTTTGGTTCTCCCATTAAAATACGTAATAAATATAAACGTCTTCTTTCACCACCAGATAGTTTACCAAGCGGTGTACCATGTGAATGAGTCGGGAATAAGAAACGTTCTAACATTTGAGATGCACCAATTACTTTTCCATCTGTTGTATGAATAACTTCTGCAATCTCTTTAATGTATTCAATCATACGCTGATTTAAATTCATCTCTTCATTTTCTTGCGTATAATAAGCAACTTTTACAGTTTGCCCAACTTCAATTTCACCACTATCAGGAGATAACTTACCTGCAAGCATATTTAATAGCGAAGATTTCCCGCTTCCATTCGCTCCAATAATTCCGATGCGATCGCCTGGTTTCACGATATGATTAAAGTTGTTTAATACCGTTTTATCACCAAATTTTTTCGTCACATCTTTTAACTCAAGTACTTTTTTCCCAAGACGGCTACCGCTAAGTGCAATATCAACTGACTGTTTTGCAGCTGTCCCTTCTTGGCCCTTTAGCTCATCAAATCGTTGAATACGTGCCTTTTGCTTTGTTGAACGGGCTTTTGCACCGCGGCGGATCCATGCTAGTTCGCGGCGATATAAGTTTTGACGTTTTGATTCTTGCGCAATTTCTTGTTCTTCACGAAGTGCTTTCGCTTCTAAAAACGTACTGTAATTCCCTTCATAACTATACAGTTTTCCATTATCTAATTCGAAAATACGATTCGTCACACGATCTAAGAAATAACGATCATGGGTTACAAGTAATACTGCGCCATTATATCGAGCTAAATATTCCTCTAACCATTCCACTGTCTCATGATCAAGATGGTTCGTAGGCTCATCTAAAATTAATAGATCCGGTGTTTCAATAAAACATTGCGCCATCGCAATACGTTTTTTCTGTCCACCAGATAAATTTCCAACAGTTGCAGTGAAGTCCGTAATTCCTAATTTCGTTAAAAGAGATTTCGCATTTGCATTTGCTTCCCATGCACTCATTGCATCCATACGTTGCTGCACTGCAAATAATTGTTCCTGTACTTTTTCATTACTTGGATCTTTTTCGATATGTAATAGCGCCTTTTCATACTCACGAAGAAGACGAATTAAAGGAGTATCACCATGGAAGACTTGCTCTAGCACTGTTAGTTGTTCATCAAACTCTGGTTGCTGTGATAAATAACTAATTGTATACCCACGAGAATGAGTCATATCACCTGTATCAGGAATTTCTGCCCCTGCAATAATTTTTAATAACGTCGATTTACCAGTTCCGTTTACACCGATAATTCCGGCACGGTGTCCTTCTGCAATACTAAATGATAATCCATCAAATAACGGTTTTTCTCCATATGATTTTGATAAGTTTTCCACAGTTAACATTTTCATATTTGTGCATTCCACTCTTTCATAAATTGTTCAATAAACTGTTCCATATAACGATGACGAACTTCCGCCTCTTGTTTTGCTGCGTTCGTGTTCATTAAGTCTTTTAATTTCAAAAGTTTTTCATAAAAATGATTTAAAGATGGATCGTTATTTTTTCTATATTCATCTTTCGTCATCACTTCACGCGGAGGAATAGTTGGATCATACATTAATCTCCCTTTCGCTCCACCATACGCAAATGTGCGAGCTATTCCAATTGCTCCAAGGGCGTCTAAGCGATCCGCATCTTGAACAAGCTTCCCTTCAAGTGAATCCACTTTACCGCCATGACCACCTTTATAAGACATATTGGCGATAATATGAAGAACATGTTTACTTTCCTCTTCTTCCACATGTAACTCTTCTAACCAATCAGAAACTTTTTTCATTCCTTCTTCTTCACTTTCATTTAACTTCTCATCTGCCACATCGTGAAGTAATGCTGCCATTTCAATTATAAAACGATTTCCCCCTTCTTGCTCGGATAAAGAAATCGCCAGTTTATGTACGCGTTCAATATGATACCAATCATGCCCACTCGCATCTTTTTCTAAAATATGTTTTACAAAAGTAATTGTTTTTTGAATCTTTTCTTGTTTTGTCATTTTATCTTCACCCAGTTACTTATTGTAACACGCCCGCATTTTTTCATCACATATTTTCTTGTCCGCCCATACACTGAGTGGTAAGCATCATCATGAAGGAGGAATAAATATGTTCTATAATAATCAACCGCCTTATCCAAGGCAACCATTTTACCCTCAACAACAAGAACAAAGATACACAGAACAATACGAAGAACAAGAGTTACAACAGCAAGAACAACAATATGACGAAAACCCATATGCAACAACGCAAAATCAAGAAACTGAATTTCAACAAAATCCATATGAAACACGTCCAAATTATGAATATCCTCAAAATCCATATGCGGTACCACAAAACCAAGAACAACCATATCAGCAAAATCCATATGCAGCACCACAAAACCAAGAACAACCATATCAACAAAATCCATATGCAGCACCACAAAACCCATACACAACTCAACCACAACAACCGCAATACCAACAACAAATGTATCAACCAAACTACGACGCACGTGTCTCACCACCTAAACCACCAACAATAGATCCAACGCAGCCACAAATTTTACCGCCAGGACCAACATTAGACATTACACAACCACAAATCTTACCACCTGGACCAATTACTGAACCAACACAACAACAAATTCAACAAGTTGTCGGTACACAGTTTTTACCTTTCAAGAAACCCGTACTAGATTTCGTAAAACCATGGGTAGATTACGGTTTAAATGAAGCAAAACATACATCACACGAACACGCATTAACAGAAGTTGCTGCGATTATGTTTTTAGTTGGTAAAGGCTTCAATCCGACGATTGCTCATTATATTGTAGAATCTTGGGAGAAGAATGAACAGTTTTAGGGTTGTTTATTTTATGTTCAGAAAAACTATAAAAGCGTCGCAAATGCCTGTTATACAAGCATTTGCGACGCTTTTTATTTGTTATATTATATTCTACTTCAAAAGGGTATTTCATATTTTTTCACATGTTTTTATATTATTTGTGAGCAAATAATAACCTTTTAATTAAACTGTATTAGATCCCCTTGATAAATAAACATTCCCCTTCCATTTGTTGAACTTTTGTTCTAAATATATCCTCTTAATTCATCAAGTTTTAAAGTGCGCTAAAAACGTTGATTTATCAAGCTTTTATAAAAATGATATTTCATAGTGATTCATCACTTTTTATATTTTGTGGGTAAATTGCGGGTGGGGTTGTGGGTGCCCCCACAAAATATAAAACTAAATGAATTAGGCCTGTTTTATTTTTCCATCTGTTCTTTCCTATATCAAAGGCATTATCTAAAAGATAATTTAAAATATCGTAGCAAAAAAGATGACTCAGTAGAGTGGGCTTTGAATTTATTCATATGATTAAAATTATCCTCTTAAAGTCCCTTAATACAGTAATACGAATTTTCTATATTTACATTTTTTTCTTCTTGTCTCATAATTTTAATCGGGAGAGTGAGGAAGAAAATGGTTCAAATAAAAATTACACCTGAAGAACTAGAACAAGTTGCAAAACGGGCTAATGATACTAAGCATGCATTAGAATCCATACATAATAATTTGTGCAATCAAATTGATTACATGTGTTTTCAATGGACAGGTGCATCGAATCAAAACTTCGTTCAAATGTTTAACAATGCAAGACCATCCGCATTCACAGCTATCAATGCACTTGTGCATGTTGAAGAAGAATTAAAAAGGATTGCTGAGAAATTCCGCGTTGCAGATAACGAAGGTGTAGCGCCTCAAAAAGAAACTACACCTAGTAAAGTACCTGAAAAATCTTTCTTAGGAAAAGTTTGGGCTGGTATAGTAGATGGTGCGGGAGATGCTGTAGGAGATACAATCGACGGTATAAAGGCATTAGGTGACTGGGAAACTTGGAAAGGTATGGGCTACACTGTTACCCATTTAGATGAAGCTTTACCTGCTATGTGGGATGCGTTATCAGATTCTTTTAAGAAAGATGTGATAAATGGAGATGCAGAAACCCGCGCAAGATGGGGATCGTATGCTTTAACACAAATTGGATTAGGTCTTATTGGGGATAAAGGAGTCAGTAAAGCTGCAAAGCTAGCGCAAGGTGCTAAATTCTCTCAAGGTATCTCAAAAGCTGGACAAATATTGAGCAAAGGCGATAATTTGGCTTTCTCAGGTGGTAGTAATGGTATAAACTCCACATTTGACAATGCTTTATTTAAACAAGCTAAGGAGGAACTATCAACCTATCAGTTTGCTAAAGGTGAAAATACTACTACTGTGAAACCTGGTGATAGCAGTTCACTTGTCCCCGGAGGAGGCCTAGCTGCACACGAGGCTAGAGGTGGACATTTACTAGAAAGGCATGTAGGAAAAACGGATGAAGAACTATTGCAAAGATTAGAAAGTGATACTAGAATAACAGGTGCATCCACCTTTACAGATAGAGCGACAGCTGAAAATATAGCTAACAACGTTTTAAATAACCCTAGAAACCAAGAACTTATTCAAAACTGGTTAAATAATTCACGTAATAATCGGCCCTTAGCCTTACCCTATAGTGGTAATGAAATAATTGGTAGAGGAATTCAAAGAGGTTCTACGACAATTGAGGAAATGACCAATGCTAAAATTATTTTAAAGAAAGATGCAAACGGAAAATTTATTTTAACTGGCTATCCAAATTAATAAATAGGAGGATAAATATGTTATTAAAACACAATCCAGAAGATGAAATTTATCAATTCCTAGCAGGAAACTTTCATCAAGATTCTTTCTATGAAGAGGTAATTCAAGAACTAATAGAAGAGGAAAATAAAGAATATATACAAGATGCTATTATTTTCTTAACTAAATTTATTCAAAGTGATTACAGTAAGGAAGAAAAAAATAGATATATAAAAGAAGCTGCAGATGGAATATATTTTGAGGGATTAAAAGTAACACCTTTAGAATGGTTAGAACACACCGTTGATTTATTAAAAAAAGGATAAAAAATACAATGTATGAAAATGTTGACAAATCAGAATATGAAATGTCTGTAAACTTAAAAAATGTTAAGTTAATTGAAGAAAAAAACTATATAGGGATTTACACTAGATAGCGATAATTAATTACAACAAATAAAAGCAGAACCTTAGGAGAGTTCTGCTTTTATAATTTTCATTTTGCATACACATAAGCAGGATTAGCAGTTACATAGTATGCTTTGCTTTTACTGTTGTGAACTTTGTATTGATACGAACCATTCACAATTACTTTTAAGACCTTTTCTTTCTAGGGCCTACAATTAATTTAATCGCTGTTCTTTCTTCATTATTGATAGAAATCTCTTGAAACGCTGGAACAAAAGCTAAGTCAATACCACTTGGAGCGACGAACCCTCTTGCAATCGCAATTGCTTTAATCGCTTGATTTATAGCTCCAGCCCCAATCGCTTGAATTTCCACATTACCACTTGTTCTTAGTACACCCGCTATTGCACCCGCGACTGAATTTGGGCTTGATTTTGAAGATACCTTTAATATATTTTCCATGTAAGTTGCTCCTTCTATTATTTAATCTCTCTTTCGTTACAATTTTAAATATTTTAGCGTATCTTTAATTACTATTCACACCAAAAACAAACGATGCTTCATATGTACATTTATTCTATATTTTCTGACTTCTTCCTGCCCAGCTACACAAATAAAAAAATAAACTAAATAATCTAATATACATACGATTAAATATCATAACTTCACCAAACGATAACATCCATACAGCAAAAGATAATATTGCTGTTTTGTCAGACGAAATTAATATAGTAAATTGAAACTTTACTCAGTGGGGGTTTTGTTCATCCCCCAACTAACTTCTTTGCTTTCACTGAATTTTGAGGTGGGGTCTTACTGCTCGGAAAATAGCGTGATAAACGTTCCCTCGTTACTTCAATTTATTTAGAAATTCCATTCATTTTTCTATCAAATTATGAATCTTATCACCTTCAAAAAATGTTACAGATGATAACCAAATACTATATTTCATCATTTGAGCACTTTCTATTCCAAATCTATCTCCTTCTATAGTACAAGCATACACGCCAATTGTGATTCATTTTCATAAACTATTATGTGTTTTACATTTATTAAGAATAGGAGGTAATATATTGGGTTCATACTATCATTCTTCAAACTCGTATAAAAAATGCTCATGCAAATCTTCTTCCAGTTCAAATAAAAAATGTTCATGTGACCATTCACATAAACGAAGCTGTCCTGCATACGGAACTTTTTGGCAAACTGAATTTATAACTGTTCCTTTTGGCAACCCTTTTCCATTTAATCACGTTGGACCTTTAGCAGGAGGCGTTTCCTTACTAAACCCTACTACTATACAATTTAGACAAGCTGGTGATTATAGAGTTTCGTTCATTTCCAGTATTAATACTACTTTAAATCCTGTATTTCCACATATCCCAGTCATAACTATATTTTTAAATAACAATCCACTTGCTAATAGTCAAGGTGACTTCGCTATTCAAATGAATACTTCATCAAATAACGAATGTCTTCAACTTGTTGGCGAAACGATTGTTACAGTGCCAGCTAATTCAACTCTTCAACTTAGAAATAATAGTGGCTTTAATCGTCAAAGTATTGTAACTTGTGACAATGGTATAAATTCAGTTGAATTAACAGTTACAAAACTAAGTTAATATTATTTCTTCACATTCAGATGCTATTTCAGCATCTTTTTTTATTGAATAACAGTTTTCTTCGACTTTTATTATCTCTCATCACGCAAAAAAAGTGCAGAATTCTTTCTAACACAAGATTTCTGCACTTCTATATTATGCTTATTTATTCTTCCCTATTTCTCTACATAAACCGACTTAACAATCGTACGATTATATGGTTTTCCTTCTTTATTCATCCCTTTTATATCCATCGTAACGTTATATACTCCCGGTTGTTTTATATCTTTCAAAGCACCTGTAAATGTATTCGTATTAACATTTTGTAATTCATTAAATTCAGAGACTAACTTACCTTCTTTATTAACGACTCTTACTGTTATGGAAAGATCCCCTTTCATTTCAGGTGCCACTGGTGATTTTTTCAGTTTATACTCAGGTTTATTTACTTTAACCTTTGTAGGCATTTGAAGAACAAATGGCGCGTCATTCTTGTAATCGCTTACAACTAAATATGCATCTTTCGACTGCTTCGCCATCATTTTGATTTTCCATTCGCCTACTTCCAATTTATCAAACTTGAATGTTCTAATTGTCGCCCCATTAAAGAAAGATTCGCCTTCACCAGTAGTTATAGCGCTATCTTTGTTTGCATAGATTTTTCCTTTTGGAGATACCATTTGCACTTCTACATCAGAAGAAGCAGTTAGTACAGAAACTATTCCTTCAGCCTTTTTATCAACAGAAATACTTTGCTCTATCCACTGATTTTGTGGTAATTCGCCTCCTAAAATATTTTGATTTGAAGTTGTATTTAATTGTTCTAGATTTTCATTTGAACTAGTGCTGGATGCTACTAAAGCTGGTAACCCCACATTTGTCGTACGTAAATATGGTTCAATTCGTGCAAAAACAGCTGATCCTTTTCTTATATTGTCATGATCAAATCTTGAATCTGTAAATAAATGTGTACCGTACGATAGCTTCGCACTCCATTCATTTACTAGTCCATCATTTGAACCGTACGACGATAAATATAACCCGCCCATAGATAATGCAGAAAATGTTGGCCCCCAGCTAGTCCCAGTAGCCGTATAGTAACGGTTTAATTTAGCTGCTGGGTTGTTATCTATTGTTGAACGAAACTTTGCCATTTCACCTATTTGTAACGAATACGTACCATCATCTTTTTGACCTAATATAGAAGCAAGCCACCCTGCCCACCAACTATATGATAAATCTGCTAAATTTGAGCCGTGATGCGGTGTAGCAAGTGTAATAACATTTCCGACAAATCGATTCGCACCATATTCGACTAATGCGGCCTGTGTATCAATACCACCTTTACTATGTGCTACAATATTAACTTTTTTACCGAAATGATTATATATTTCTTCAAGTTTTTGTGCTAACAGTTTTCCGTTATCCCACTGACTAGCCGAACCTTTCCCCGCAGCATCATATAATTGTATAAACACTGTTTGATAGCCTGCTTTCAAAGCAAAATCATACATATCATTTATATCATGATATACTGTCTTTCCATACCAACTATCCGCATTACCATTTCTTCCTTGCACAAAGAGAATTGGTGGTTTATTCTCATTATAATTAGCAGGTTTTTGGCCTAAAAACCATTCCCCAGGTGTAAATACTTCTGTGTCAGGAAACCCCTTTCCAAGCTCTTTTACAACTTCTGCCTTTACATGCGTGCTAATCGTTGGAGCCATGATAAAAAATACAATTAGTAAGGCCACACATCTTCTCATCAGTCGCATATTACTCCCCCTATTTTTTTGAAAGAAGGTGTTCTTTATAATATTTTATATTTTCCCTTCCTTAATAATAGCTAACCTTTTATTAAAAAAGATGTTAACCCTATTTTCAGAAGGTTACTAATAATGCCTCCCTCTTCCTTAACTCTCGTTATTCTCTTTGTTTCCCACTCTTCCTTTTGATAGAATATGACAAAAAAGTTTCTCAATAATTGTTAACTTCACAACATCCAGATATTTTTTAAATCATTATTGTTTATATAAAGCATACAAATCTTGAAAAAATTTTAGTAAAAAAACATTTTATTACTAATTAGTTATTTAAAAACATAATAAAGATATGTACTTTCTTTTCATTAAATACAAAATAATTTTAAAGGACCCTATATTATAAGACTTTCCTATAATTAGGAATTAAACTGAAATTTCCGAATAAACAATCATATTTCCAGAAACATATATTATGATAATTTCCGCGCACTTGAATTAACCTTGTAGAAGTACTAACCTATCGGTGAGCAGAAGAAAATTCTGTAAAAAGAAAGGAGAATGCTTTATGATGACCAATTTACAAAAGGAGTTTTTTAAACGATTAAAAATTCCTGCAAAAGAAATAACATTTGATGATTTAGATGAAATCTTATTAAAAATGGGAATGATTCTCCCCTATGAAAATCTTGATATTATGGCGGGTACTATTAAAAATATCTCAAAAGATAACTTAATAGAAAAGTTACTTATTCAAAAACGAGGTGGACTGTGTTATGAATTAAACTCCTTATTGTATTATTTTTTAATTGATTGTGGATTTCAAGTATACAAAGTAGCCGGTACTGTTTATGATCTGTACGATAATAAATGGAAACCCGATGATGGTCATGTCATTATCATATTAAGTCATGAGGAAAAAGATTATGTTGTGGATGCAGGTTTTGCATCTCATCTCCCTTTACATCCAGTCCCTTTTAACGGAGAAGTCATCTCCTCTCAAACAGGAGAATATCGAATTCGTAAGCGAAATACTCGAAAAGGTACGCATATTTTAGAAATGAGAAAAGGAGCTAACGGAGAATCTACAAGTTTCTTACAATCTGAACCTTCAACTGAATGGAAAATAGGTTATGCTTTCACTGTAGATCCAATAGATGAGAAAAAAGTGAATAACATTCAAAAAGTGATTGTAGAGCATAAAGAATCTCCTTTTAATAAAGGAGCTATCACTTGTAAATTAACTACTTATGGTCACATATCATTAACAAATAAAAATTATACAGAAACCTTTAAAGGCACCAAAAATAAACTACCAATAGAATCTAAAGATTATGCTCGCATTCTTCGTGACTCTTTTGGAATAACGCAAGAGAAATATGTAGGAAAAACACTAGAAAGAGGCTAGTTGACTACAAGTATTTCATAATAAAGCAGATTCTATATTTAGAATCTGCTTTATTTTATATTTTGTTATAAATTAATTTAATTTTCAATTATATACTCATCATCATATTTATCGTATTGTAATCCTTTCCCTATCTTTGATTCCGTAACTTGATCTCTTAAAAACGGTGCAGCATCCATTTTGCTAGTTGCAATTTCAATTCCATATTTTTTCGTTAAATGAGCTAACTCTATTAAAAACCACTCTCTTCGCAATGTAACTGGAATATCCAATGTTTTTCTTTTCATATATAATAGCACCTCTTTTATTTTCATAGCTTAAAAATATCACTGGATGCACTTATTAAAACTACCTTTCACCGCTAACATCCAATGAAACATTATAGTATATGCATGTCCATTTCAAACGTGCTATCACAAATATGACATTTAAGTTTACATAATTATATTATGTAATAGTAGAAAAGGAAGGCATGTCCCTTCCCCTTCTACTATAAAGATTTAAATTAAGAACATCTTGGTACACCTAAAGCTAAAAATAAACCTGCTACTCCCGCAGTAATCGGCACTTTTAACGTAATAACATCGTCTACCTTCGTTACTAAAAAGTAAGCATTACCTTCTTGTAATATACAAGTTACCAACAATTGAAATTCCATTCAAATCTCCTCCTTTCAATCGATATACTATAATTTATGAAATCTCTTTCAAAACGTAATAGGATATATATCTATTTTTCCATATATACAAAATAAATGTTTAAAAGTCTAGTAAAAATATTAACTTTCTAAATTTATATAAAACGTGTAATATCCAATAAGTTCCTATATAATCAATAAGAAGAATCTTACAAATGGAGGTATGAAAATGTCGATTTTAAGTAATATTGGTGCAGCTTTATTTTTTATTGCTTTTATTCTTTTAATCTTATGTATTATTTCATTCTTTAAGAAAAATGGAAAAGCAAAACAATATGGACGTCCTACCGTTATTCTTTTTATGATTTCTATTGTATTAATAACGGCCGGTACAACAAAATCGGAACACCCCGTCGTCGAGTTTTTTTCTACTTTAAGTTTCATTCTATTTATATTCTTCCTTGTTCTAGCAATCTTATCTGTAATTAAGAAAACAGGTGTAGCGAAAAAACAATTTATTATTACAGCCTTATTATTTGTCATTTTTGTTGCGCTATCAGGTATTTCAGCTCCTTCTTCTGAAAAAACGACAGCAACTAGTACAAAAGTGGCATCTAACAATGAAGAACAAAAAGATAGTGAACAGAAAAAAGAGCTAGAAAAGAAAGAGGCGGACGAAAAAACTCAAAAGCAAGAAGATGAGAAGCGTCAAGCCGAGGAACAAGCTCGTAAGCAAGAAGATGAAAAACGTCAGGCTGAGGAACAAGCTCGTAAACAACAAGAAGAACAAAAACGTCTAGCTGATGAACAGGCTCGTAAGCAACAAGAAGAACAAAAACGACAAGCTGAGGAACAAGCTCGTAAACAACAAGGAGAACAAAAACGTCAGGCTGACGAACAAGCTCGTAAACAACAACAAGAAGAGCAAAAAGCACAGCAAACTCAAACACAACCCGCTTCAGGAAATACTAGTAGTGCATACTACAAAAATTGTGCTGCAGTTAGAGCGGCTGGGAAAGCCCCTTTACATAAAGGACAACCAGGTTATGACTCACATCTTGATCGTGATGGCGATGGAGTTGCATGCGAAAAATAGTAATAAAAAAGAAGCTTCTAGTAAGCTTCTTTTTTATTATCAGAAACTATTACGACGAATTCCCCTCCCACTTCCTTTTATAAAATTCATTTTATTATCCTTAAAACTGACACATAATAAGTGATTTCAATCACCACATTGATTTTCATTTATCGCTATTCTTAATTTAGTTATTACATTCAAACTTTATGGAGGCGTTCATATGAAACATGCATTTACTGAAACTTCTATTGTCGGTGAGATCGTTACACAATTTCCGAAAGCTAGCGATCTTTTTAAATCATATAGAATAGACTTTTGTTGTGGTGGTAATAAACCACTTATTGATGCAATTCATGAAAGAAATTTATCAGCAACAGAAGTACTTACAGAATTAAATACACTTTATAATAATACGAAACGATTAAATGAATCTGAAATTGATTGGAAAAATGCTTCTTATCGTGAATTGATTGATTATGTTATAAATAAGCATCATCGCTATTTAAATGAAGAATTACCACAATTAAGTCCGTATGTGACGAAAGTATTACGCGTCCACGGAGCAAGTCAGCCTCACTTAGCTCAAATTCATAAGCTATTTCACGAATTAAAGATGGAATTAGAACAACATTTAATTAAAGAAGAAACAGAAGATTTTCCATTAATTTTAGAATTTGAACAAAATCCAAATGAAGAAAACTATGTGAATTTACGTAAAGTAGTAGATAAGTTGGAAAATGAACATAACCACGCAGGCAACATTATTAAAGAGCTTCGTAAAGTTACAAATGACTTTACTCCTCCAGAAGGAGCTTGCGGCACTTATCGACTTGTTTACCAACGCCTTGAAGCACTAGAGTCTGATTTATTTGAGCATATTCATTTAGAAAATAACATTTTATTTCCACGTGCAATTACGAGAGTATAAATCAAGTGCAGGACATGAGTATACATACTTATGTCCTGTTTTTTCATTTGGTAAAGAATATACACATCCCTCTCGAATAAATCCGAATTTTAACAATTTGTGAATCATTATAAAAATGTGATAAATATCACATCTCCCCTTTTTTGGATTTTCTATAATAGAAATATAATCCTTTGTTCAACATTTCACAGAAAAAGGGGAAACGAAAATGAAAAAACGTTTAGTTATGATCGGAAATGGTATGGCTGGAATACGCTGTATGGAAGAAATATTAAAACATAATAGTGATTCATATGAGATTACTATTTTGGGAGATGAACCGCATCCAAACTACAATCGCATTATGCTCTCTCACGTTTTACAAGGCAAAACAAATATGCAAGATATCATTATGAATGAATACAGTTGGTATGAAGAAAACGAAATAACTTTATATACAAACGAAAGAGTTCAAAGTATTAACCGAGAAGCAAAAATCATTATCACAGAAAAAAATCGTACTCTTACATATGACAAACTCATTATCGCAACAGGTTCTAGTGCTTTTATTTTACCTGTTGAAGGTTCTACTCTTCCTGGTGTAACAGGATTTCGAACAATTGAAGATACACAATTTATGATAGACACCGCTAAAGAAAAGAAAAAGGCCGTTGTTATTGGTGGTGGGTTACTTGGTTTAGAAGCCGCAAGAGGTCTTATTGACTTAGAGATGGACGTACATGTTGTTCATTTAATGCCAAACTTAATGGAGCAGCAACTAGATACGAAAGCAGCTTCTCTATTACGCGAAGATTTGGAAGCGCAAGGCATGCAATTTCTAATGGAAAAGAAAACTGTAAAAATTCTTGGTACAGACCATGTTGAGGGCATTCAATTTGAAGATGGTGAAGTTGTAGATTGTGATTTAGTCGTAATGGCTGTCGGAATACGCCCAAATACGCAAATAGCAAAAGATGCTGGTTTAATTGTAAATCGCGGTATTGTAGTCAATGACTATATGCTAACAAATGACGAGTCCATTTATGCAGTTGGAGAATGTGCAGAGCATGACGGTATCGCATATGGACTTGTTGCTCCTCTTTATGAACAAGGTGCGATATTAGCAAAACATATAACAAATTTACAAACTGATGGATATTCGGGCAGTATCGTCGGTACGCAATTAAAAGTTGCAGGTTGTGATTTATTCTCTGCTGGTCAAATTTATGAAGATGCTCAAACGAAAGCAATATCAATCTTTGATGAATGTAAACGTTCCTATAAAAAAGTATTAATTCGTGACAATAAAGTCATCGGTATCGTTTTATATGGTGACACAGCTGACGGAACACGCCTCTTTAGCATGTTAAAGAAAGAAGAAGATATACAAGAATATACAGCCGCTTCTCTTCTTCACAAAGCTGGTGAAGAAAGTGAACTTAACGTTGCTACTATGAGTGCTGATGACACGATTTGCGGATGTAATGGTGTTACGAAAGGTACAATCGTTCACGCCATTTTAGAACAAGAGTTAACGACTTTTGAAGAAGTTAAAGGCTGTACGAAAGCCGCAGGGTCTTGTGGTAAATGTCGTCCGCTTGTGGAACAAGTTTTATCTCATACACTTGGAGATGCTTTTGATGCCTCAGCGCAATCTGCCGGTATGTGTGGATGTACACCTTTATCCCGTGATGAAGTCGTAGCGGCCATTTACGAGAAAGGCTTAAAATCTCCAAAAGAAGTACGAAATGTTCTTGGTTTTGCACATGAAGACGGCTGTTCGAAATGCCGCCCTGCTTTAAACTACTATTTACGTATGGCGATTCCAGAAGAATATGAAGATGATAAATCGTCCCGTTTTGTTAATGAAAGAATGAATGGTAACATCCAGCACGATGGTACATTCTCTGTTATTCCACGTATGTACGGAGGCGTTACAACAGCAGATGATTTAATGAAAATTGCTGAAGTTGCGAAGAAGTATGATGTTCCACTTGTGAAAATTACCGGTGCAAGCCGAATTGGCTTATACGGTGTCAAGAAACAAGATTTACCTAACGTATGGGCTGACTTAAATATGACTTCTGGATATGCGTATTCAAAATCTCTTCGTAATGTAAAATCATGTGTTGGCTCTCGTTTTTGCCGTTTCGGTACGAAAGATTCATTAGGACTTGGTATGTTGCTTGAACAATCATTAGAAATGGTAGATACACCTCATAAAATGAAAATGGGTGTAACTGGTTGTCCGCGTAACTGTGCGGAAGTACTGACGAAAGATTTTGGCGTTGTTTGTGTCGAAAATGGATATCAACTTTATATTGGCGGAAATGGTGGTACAGAAGTACGTGAAGCTGATTTTGTAATGATTGTCCCTACTGAAGATGATGTCCTTCGCATCGCTACAGCTTACATGCAATATTATCGTGAAACTGGTATTTACGGAGAGCGTACTGCCTACTGGACAGAACGTTTAGGCTTCGATCACATAAAAGAAATACTGCAAGATGCAAATATGATTACTACGTTAAATGAACGTTTCCAAAAAACTCGTGGCACATATAAAGAAGCATGGGGACAAGCACTAGAAACGAAATCATTAAAAGCGATGTATGAAGTAGAAACTGTGAAATAAGGAGCTGTGACCTATATGATACAAACGAAAGAAAAAATAAAAGTTATGCGTGCAGAAGACCTTCCTATTCAAATCGGTAAAGAGGTGCAAATGAAAGGTATGTCTTTCGCCCTATTCCGCCTTTCAAATGGCGATATTCGAGCTGTAGAAAATCGTTGTCCTCATAAAAACGGGCCATTAGCGGAAGGTATTGTATCTGGAGAATTCGTCTTTTGTCCACTACATGATTGGAAAATTTCACTACTAACAGGTGAAGTTCAAAAACCTGATGACGGTTGTATTCAAACGTATGAAGTAGAAGTTATTGACGGAGATATTTATATATACATGTAATTTACAAAAGGAAGCCTCCCCTGGCTTCCTTTTAAATAAAAATAGACGAGGTGCGAATATGAACGGATATGTATATTTAGTTGGTGCAGGACCAGGTGATGAAGGGCTTATTACAAAAAAAGCGATAGAGTGCTTAAATCGTGCAGATATCGTCTTATATGACCGCTTATTAAACCCTTCCTTTCTTAATTATACAAAAGAAACATGTGAACTTATTTATTGCGGAAAAATGCCAAAGAATCATACTATGCGTCAAGAAATGATTAACTCACACCTCCTTCAATTTGCGAAAGAAGGAAAAATCGTAGTCCGCTTAAAAGGCGGAGATCCATCTATTTTTGGCCGTGTTGGTGAAGAAGCAGAAACTTTAGCATCAGCAAATATTCCATATGAAATTGTACCAGGTATTACATCTAGCATCGCCGCTAGTATCTATGCAGGTATTCCCCTCACCCACCGTGACTACAGTAATAGTGTCACTTTATTAACTGGACATGCAAAAGGTCCTTTAAGCGATCATGGAAAATATAATTCATCTTACAATAGCGACACGATTGCCTACTACATGGGTATAAAAAACTTACCTACAATTTGTGAAAACTTACTACAAGCAGGAAAAAAAGAAGATACGCCAGTAGCAGTCATTGAATGGGGTACAACTGGTAAACAGCGCGTTGTCACAGGGACACTGTCTACCATTGTTTCTATTGTCAAAAACGAAAATATTTCTAATCCTTCTATGACAATTGTTGGTGATGTCGTTTCCTTACGTAATCAAATCTCTTGGAAAGAACGCAAGCCATTGCACAGCAAGAAAGTTTTATTTGCATCTGCAACAAATAAAAAAAGCGCAATAAAGCAAATGTTACAAGAGTCCGGTGCAGAAATATATCAAATTCCAACTTTCAAAAAGAAAGAATACACATTAACCTCTGAACAAATCAATAAGATTTTTAACGTTGATCGTCTTGTATTTTGTTCCGCTGACAGTGTAGACATCTTAATGCAATCATGCAGTAAATATCATAAAGATATTCGTTCCTTACAGGCAGAACTTCACTATATGAACCTTTCTATTCAAGAAAAGCTCATGCAATATGGATTGTTCAGTAAACCTGCGCAATTTTCTTCGAATTCAACGATTTATTTAGGACGAAACATTAACCGAATTGCTGTTATTCAAGAAAAAATTGGTGCTGGTTCCTATATGATGACTCATGAGTACACAATTGATCATCGCTTCGATGAAATTCATTCACGTATTCTTTCTGAATTCTCATGGGATAGCATTGTATTTGAAGGTCGTGCTTCTATTGATACGTTTCTAGCAGAAATAAAACGCCTTGGCTTTATCAATATTCTTACTCTCCCATTCTCGTATACCGACGTTCCAACTTTACACTATGCAAATAAAGTTGGGTTTCATAACGTAGATCATCAATTACAAGAAACTCTTATGAAGAAAGACATGGTGAGACAATGAAAGGAATTGTATATGTTGGACATGGGAGCCGGCTACAAGAAGGTAATGAACAATTCATTCAATTTATTCAATCTGTTATGAAAGAGCGAAACGAAAGAATTCAAAAAATAGCTTTTCTAGAACTAACGACACCTACTATTTCGGATGCAGTTACAGAAACGATAATAGAGGGAGTAACTGAAATAATGATTGTACCTGTTTTATTATTTGCAGCAGCTCACTATAAACGTGATATTCCTTTTGAAATAGAGCAACTACAAAAGAAATATCCACAAATAACATTTTCAGTTGTACCTCCTTTTAGTACACATCCACATATGGTGGAACTTGTAGTGAAAAGAATACGTGAAGCTATGTCAATGCAAAATAGTAGTATTTTACTCGTAGGACGAGGCAGTAGTGATCCACAACCGATACATGAATTACAACAAATCAGAGCAGCTGTCGAACGAAAACTTGGTATGCCAGTATCCTGTTCCTTTTTAACGAAAGGAACTCCCTCTTTTGCTGCTGAGCTCAAGGCTATAACATCGACTGCGTCCCATGTATATGTCATGCCGTACCTTCTCTTTACCGGATTATTACTTCAAAAAATTAAATTGCATACAAAAAAATATGATCACGTTACGACTTGTAACTGTCTTCAGTTTGATACATACATGAAGTTAACATTATTAGAACGAATGGAGGAATGCATATATGTATAACATGTACCCTCTTATGTTTAATCTACAAAATAAAGTGGTCGTTATCATTGGTGGAGGTAAAATTGCATATCGAAAAGCGTCTGGATTAAAAAATACAGGTGCTTTCGTCACTGTTGTCAGCCCAGAAATTTGCGAGGAAATGAAGGAACTTTCTTATATTACTTGGAAGCAAAAAACTTTTAGTAATGATGATATTAAAGATGCTCATCTTATTTATGCAGCTACAAATCAACATGCTGTAAATATGATGGTCAAACAGGCCGCTCATGATTTCCAGTGGGTTAACGTTGTAAGTGGTAGTACAGCATCATCTTTTCACACACCTGGTGTCATTCGAAATGATGAATATGTTGTCACTATTTCAACTTCAGGTAAGGACCCATCGTTTACGAAGCGCATGAAGCAAGAATTAACATCTATACTTCCTAAACTTATAAAAAAACTTTCTCATACTCGCAAATTGTAATCTATCACTCAGCTAAAATAGTAATTAACTTTGAACAAACGTTTTTAGAGGCGTTTGTTCTTTTTGCTTTAGTTTCGTTTTTTAGGCTCAGACAAGCAATTGGATAAGAATCTGTGAAGAAAAATAACGGCAACAATTACGGACATAAAAAACAGTTGCTTGAGAGCAACTGCTTCAATACAGGTTTTATATTGGATATTCATTCAACCAAATTAGCGCATATTCATACTCATCAAAAAATCTCACAGATTCTTTCGTATTAGATTGTTGTAAATAATCCATTATCTCCCCCTCTTCAAGGAGAAATGCAATTGCCTTACTGTGATTCAAAATGGTTTCATTGAAAAACTTCTCTTTCCATACTTTTTGAACAGAAAAATGATTTGGCGTGTATCCTTTTCTATCCACCAACAATTTGTATTTCCGCCCTTCGGAAATGAATTGCTGACAAACCTGCTCGAAACCATTAAACCATTCATACACATCATCTGTTTTTATATTACCAACTAGATGGGTAACAATTATATCTCCCGAAACCGTTGTGCTAATATTCTGTTTACTCAACTTAGAATCATCCCCCTTATTTACAATAATACGGAAAAACTACATGGAATCAATAAAGATAAAATTCTTACTTGACGCTCCCCCATCACTATCAACCTAAGCTCATGTAACGTCAATTATAAGCGAGATTGTGTCTTTTTTCGCAAATCTATATGTAGATGCTTTAAAGATTTACATACGAAATAACCCCTAATGAGTTTCCTTTTTTTGAATTAAGCCACTTGATTATCAGACATAGTACAATTGTAAACGGCACTCAATATATTTAAGACTGTTTTCTTCTCATATCGATGGGATTTCCGTCCATCATTTACCACCTCAAATCTATTCGTTTTTTGCACGTACATTCAAAACAAAATATATGACAAATAAATAACGACAGTTACTGTAATAATGCTGAAAAGTGTTGAAAATAAAACGATTTGTGCATGTAATTCAGGTTCTATTTGATACTCCATAGCAATGGTTGATGTATTTCTTGAAGTAGGAAAAGAACTTGCAATAAATAATGATTGTGCAACAATACCATCCATGTTTAGTAGATATATCATAGCAAGTGCTAATAATGGTCCCATCAGTAACCTTCCAATTAAAGCCCATGTTATGACTCGATGGAAAAAATTAAGCTTAATGTTGGATAATTGTGCCCCTAGCAATATGAGTGCTATTGCAACAAAACCATTCGCAAGCTGATTAAGAGGAATAAAGATAGAATTAGGTATTTGAATTGTAAAAGATTGAAAGAAAACCCCTAATACGAGTGCATGAAATACAGGCAGTCTTAGAAATGATTGAATAATACCTCCGATTGTTTTTGTTGCTGATAGTAAGTTATATATCCCATATGAATAAGTTAAAAGATTCTGGAAAATAACAATAAAAATTTGAATGGAAACCCCCACTGGATTGTGACTGAAAATCAATTGACTTACTGGTAACCCATAATTACCGGAATTCATTAACGAAATGCTATTTTTTAGAGCTGCACTTTCTCCTTTTTCTAACTTTAATATTTTTGAAATGAAATGACTTACTATGATCAGACTCAGACTATAAAGCATTAAATAGTATATTATCTGGAGCAACAAACCTGTTTCTATACGAATATCATATATATTCACAAATACAGCCGCTGGCATCAAGCAATAAGTAATAAGTGTAGATAGCTGCTTTAAGTTAAATTGAAACTTTCTTTGTAAGATTGCACCAATTAGCATCAATATTAATATTGGTAATATCACGTCTAATATAATAAAAACAAACATGTAAAACCTCATTCCAAATATATTATAGTTGGATTAAACTCTTTACTAAATATGGACCACATTTTATTCATCGGAAAACACCCTCAGTTCTTAATAATCAGAAAACTGAAATCAATAATATGAAAATGCTCATCAAAAATTCTTATTTCATTTCCCTCCCCTCTCTTTTCTTTAACATATCAAATATAACTCATAAAGAAAATTATGGATTGTTTATACAAATTCATAATTTTATCTTATCAACCTAAACGGTATTTTTTATTTTAAGTATTCTTTTTCACAATATCCATTAGCCTTACCAAAAAATCTGGCCCTAGAAAAATCTGATACTGCAGTTACTATGCGAAGAATACTTACATCAATTCCATACTTGTCGCTTAAAACACCTAACATACTTGATACTTGTTTATCTTGAGTGGACTTATATTTTTTCATCTAAACATCCCGATTCAATTAAATATTTGCATTCTAAAAATGAGTTCGATCTTTAGAATAGATTTAAGATTTCCTTCACTAATCTACCCTTTAATTGAATAACTTTTGACTTCTATATTTTAAAATAAAATTCCATAAACCTTCTGTTTTTCATTTTAAAAACACACTCTTTTAGAAAACGAGCGTTTGTTGAGATAGCAATAAAAACATGTTGAAGCCTATTACAAAAAGAACCATCCCAAAATACTTTGGGACAGTTCTTTTTCCTTATTAATGATTCTTTAACATCACTAACAATTTCTCTTGGCTATACATCCATACTGTAATGATTAAACAAGCAAGTGCGACTTCTGATAACGCCATAAATCCAATTGCATAATGACCTGTTAATTGGAATAGTAACGTTAAAATTAGCGGTGGGAAGAATCCTCCTAGTCCACCTAAAGCTGATACGAGACCATTTACAATACCAGCTTGTTCTGAGAAATACATTGGAACGAGTTTAAAGATTGTACCATTACCTATACCTGCACAAAATGCGACTAGTAGGCAACCAAATGTATACACGTTCATGCTAGGCATAAATGATAAAATAATACCTGAAAGTGTTAAACCGATAAATACAAAGATTAATATTTTAAATGGATTAAACTTATCACCGAGCCAACCACCAATTGGGCGCATAATTGTTGCGAGTACGATGAATCCAGCTGTCCGCATACCTGCATCTACTTTCTCTAATCCGAAGTGAGATACTAAAAAGTTTGGTAAGTATACGGTAAATGCGACAAATGATCCGAATGTTAAAAAGTAAAAGATACATAAAAACCAAAGTTTTTCATTTTTATATACACCTTTTATTTGTTCCATTAATGGTGTATTCACCTTTTTCTCTTTACGATCGCCTAATAAAAAATTCATAAGTGCAAATGCTGCAAGTAAAACCAAATAACATTGTACTGTCGCTCTCCAGCCAACTGAAGTTGCGATAACAGGCGCTAAAAATGAAGTAATGGCTGTTCCGGCATTACCTACACCGTAAATACCATTTACAAAACCGTGACTCTCTTTCGGAAAGTATTTTGGTAAAGAAGTTACCCCTACAGAGAATACAGCACCACCGATTCCGACAAATAATCCACCAATAATTAAATCCATCATAGAATTGGCAACACTAATATAAAAGACAGGAAATAATAATAAAATAAAACTAATAAAGAATAATTTTCTTGCTCCGAAACGATTTGTCCAATAACCAATTGGAATGCGAAGAACAGAACCTAAAATAACCGGTACTGCTGTTACTATAGAAATTTGTCCCGCAGTTAATGGAATATCCGCTTTAATATAAGGCATTAATGATGATAAAATGACCCATACCATAAAACCGATAACTAGATTAGAAGTTTGTAAACTTAATTGAAAATTAGGACTTTTCATCCTGTTCCCTCCTATGTATGCATAGTTATATTCATTCTCTCCAGCCTAATCACGTCCTAACATGATTAGGCTGAAAAGAATCAACCACCACTTACTGGCGGAATCATTGCTACGACATCGCCAACTTGAATGATGTCATCCTCATTTGCATACTCTTCATTTATCGCGACCATAATTTCGTTTGAAATTGCTACATTATATTCCTTAATCAGAACTTCCTTCAGCTTCGCAACTGTAATATTTTCACAATCTATGTGTAATGCCGGCTTACTTACTTCTTCTTGTAAATGTGCAAATAATAGTACTTCAATCATATACTCCTCTCCTTTCCAGGCTCACCATTTGCATATGTTACCTTCTCTAACTGATCACCTATCCATGACTCACCATCTTCCCAAAACTCTTTCTTCCAAATTGGAACAATTTGTTTAATACGCTCCATAATATATTCGTTCGCCTCATATGCAGCTTTCCGGTGTGGTGTAGAAACAGCGACAACAACAGCAAGATCAGAAATTTGTAATGTACCAATGCGATGTGTAATAGCAACATATGTCCCTGGCCACTTCTCTCCTACTTCAGTGCCAATTCTCTCAAGCTGGTTCTCCGCCATTGTCTTATAAGCTACATACTCTAAACAAAGTGTACGTCGACCTTTCGTAAATTCTCTAACAGTACCAATAAAAGTAGTAACCGCACCACACTCACGACGAATTACTTTGTTTGTAACTTCTTCAATTGAAATAGGTGTATCAATTACTTCATAATACGTATGTGTCATCTTGCACCTCTGATCCTTATATAAGTTAGCAATCTCTTTCTCTATTACTTGTATGATCGAAGCGGCTCTTCCCACGGCCACTCACTTCCGACGTTCGATTCTAATAACAGTACCGAAACGGTTATTCCTGTTTCAAATCCTCTCGTTCCTCCCGGCAGAACGATAAATGCATTCGCTTCTGCAAGTGAAGAAATTGCGCTAGATTTATCTAAACCGACTGGTGTAACTTGCAATTGCCCATCTACAATTTCTACTCTCCCTCTTACAAAACGAGTAAACGGATTTGCTTTCGAAATGTCTTTCTGTAAAATTGCCTCTGCACGATATATGTGCGGATCTTTCCTATGCAAGTATGTTCCAATGACAGGTCGAACATACAATTCACATCCGACATAACAAGCAGAAGGATTACCAGATAGACCAAATAATAGTTTTCCCTCTAACTCAGCTACAGTTGTCACACTTCCTGGTCGCATCGCTATTTTGTTAAAAAGTACATTAGCTTGTAATCTCTCATAAATAGCCGGTAAATAATCATAGTCTCCTACTGAAACGCCACCAGTTGTAATTAATATATCAACTTCTTTTATCGCTTTTTTTACAGTGTTATAACACGTCTCAAAATCGTCAACGAATTGTCCATAATACCGTACAACTCCGCCCGCTCGTTCAATTTGCGCAGCTATCATATAAGAGTTACTATTTCGAATCTTCCCTGGCTTTAATTGTTCATGTACTTCGAGCAGTTCACTTCCTGTCGTTACAATTCCAATGACTGGCTGTTTTACAACATATACCGTACTATAACCAAACGTAGCAAGAAGTGCTGCAACTCCAGGATTAATAACAGTCCCTTTTTTCACCAGAATGCTATTTTGTTTTACATCTTCTCCTTTAAAAGAAATGTTATCCCCAGCAACAAAGGAGCGTTTCAATTTCATATAAGTCTTTTCGTTTTCTTCAAATCCTTCCGTTAGCTCTAACATAACTACTGTATTACACCCCGCAGGAATTGCCGCACCTGTCATAATACGGACAGCTTGAAATGCTTTCACATCTTCTGTAAAAACAAAACCTGCTCCAATTTCACCAATCACTTCAAACAGAATGGGATTACTGCTACTTGCTTCTTTTGTGTCTTCTGCTCGAATCGCAAATCCGTCGTATGGAGAACGATTGAAATGCGGGACATCATGATCTGCAATAACATCTTCTCCAAGTGTTCTACCGTAGCTTTCTATAAAAGAAACCTTTTCTATTTCACCTTGGTAAGCATATTCCATTACACGTGCAACTGCTTCTGCCACTGGAATTGGTATACGTTTTTCTAACATTCTTTTTCACCTCGTTTTAATAAGGGACAACTCTCTTTCTGTTCATCCTATATATTTTGCGTATAAACGTTTTGCTATTTTCACATCATTTGTTCCATGAATAAATGCCCTACCGTCTGTAAATAAAACGAAACGATATTCATCAATTAGAAATGATAGTAAGTAAGGCGTTTTTTGGACAAGTACACTTTTTTGTAATCGTTTTTGAACTTCCTCTAAATGAAGAACACGTTTTACCCCTGAACGGATTTGAACCGTATTCCGTCCGCATAGCACTTCCATTTTCATCTGTGCTTCAAATGTTAAACTTGGGTACGTGCGTGTATTTCCACAAGATGGACATGTATTTTTCTTCTGTCTATTTACTTTTAATGAGAGATATTGATTGTTCCAAATATCAAATGATAACATTGTTCCTCTTAGCGCCTCGAAATCATCCACCAATATTTTCATCGCCTCTGTTACTTGATGAGCAACGACCATTTGTACAGCTGGTTGAATGATTCCTGCTGTATCGCATGTTGCACTGCCCATAGGATGATCCATTAAGCAGCGAAAACATGGTGTTTTCCCTGGAAGAATTGTATACGTTACACCGTAACTTCCAATACATCCACCGTATATCCAAGGTATATTTTCTTTTTGTGAAATGTCATTTATAAGTAGGCGCGTATCAAAATTGTCAGTCGCATCTAATATGAGATCCACTTCTTTTGTTAACTCTTTTATTTCTTGCAGTGTGACATCCGATACTACTGGTACAATTTCCACTTCAGAATTAATCTTTCTTAAATGCTCTGCCGCTGCAATTGCTTTCGGTTTGCACTGCTGTGCATCTTCTTCTGTATATAACTGTTGCCGTTGTAAATTACTCCATTCGACGTAGTCACGGTCAGCAATTGTCAATTTCCCAATTCCCATTCTAACAAGAGCTTCTGCATTTGCAGCTCCTAGTGCACCCGCACCGATTAGGAGCACATGCTTTTCTCTTATTTTTCTTTGTCCCATTTCACCAATTCTAGAAAACAATACTTGTCTTGCATAACGCTCTTGCATAAGAACTCCGCCTTTCACTATCCACCAATGTAAGACATTTCAACTTTTGGACGTTTACTTGTACTTTCAACTGTTCTTTCATCTGAATATCGATCTGTTCTATATCGCCATGTATGTTGTAAAATTTTTAATAATGAGGCGTCAGAAATATTTTCTCGAAGAAGCGTTCGCAAATCCGTTCCTTTTGTTCCAAATAAACATGTAAAAAACTTACCGTCTGCCGAAATACGGGCTCTCGTACAAGAAGAACAAAATGACTCAGAAACAGAAGTAATAAATCCAACTTCTGCATCGCTCCCTACATATCGATACATTTTCGCAACCTCTCCAAAGTAACGAGGTTTAACAGGCTCAATCGGATATACACGATTAATCTTCTCTATTAATTGTTCCTTCGTAATAACTTGTTCAAAGTTCCAGCCGTTTGTACTGCCCACATCCATAAACTCTATAAAACGGAGCTGAATTTCTTTTTCTTTAAAGTAACGAGCCATATGAAGAGTTTGACTATCATTCATTCCTTTTTTTACGACCATATTTACCTTTACTTCTAACCCTGCGTTCTTCGCTTCTTCAATTCCTTTTAATACAGGTTTTGTGCTTACATTTCGTCCATTAATTTTTTTGAAGACATAATCCTCTATCGCATCTAAACTAATATTTACACGTTTTAATCCCGCTTCTTTTAACGCCTTTGCTTGTTTTGCTAAATGAATACCGTTTGTTGTGAGTCCAATATCTTTTAAGCCTTCTAGCTTTGCAAGTCTTGCAATTAACGTCGGTAAGTCTTTACGCAATAAAGGTTCACCGCCAGTAAGCCTAATTTTATTGACTCCCATACTTATAAATAATCTCGCTAATCTTTCTATTTCATCGAACGTTAATAAAAGCTCTTCCTTTAAAAAAGCGTAATCAGGTCCGAACACTTCAGCAGGCATACAGTATGTACACCTAAAATTACAACGATCAATAACTGAAATACGTAAATCTTGAAGTGGCCGTTCTAAAGAATCTTTCATGTTCTCATGCATCTATATCCCTTCTTTTCTGCTGCAATCCTTAGTAAGCTTTCAATTTTTTTATTTGCCTTCATTATAAAAAAGAAGCTACATATTCAATGTGACTTTTCTCACATTACTTTCCCCATTCAAAAATTCTTCACAAATCCGTTCGAATTTTGTTCACATCTTTAATCTCATCCACTTTGTCTATTGAATTTTTCAAACTAAAAACTGAAGATTTCTTCCCCTTACGGTCATTGAAATTTCAATTTATTTTTAAAATAGCTCTTGCATTTTCATCATACTTACACTCAAAATAGGAAATGTATTGCTTATAAGAAGAAAGGTGATCACTGTGGCAAACAGTATGACATTATCTCAAGATTTAAAAGAATTACTTGCATCTGTTGAATATAAAATGCAAATTAAAAAAGGTAGTTTTATTTTTCAAGAAGGTATGGAGGCAACAGAGCTCTATATCATCCACTCAGGAAAAGTACAAATTAGTAAATTAAGTGCTGACGGACAAGAATTGACACTTCGAATTTGTTCGGAATATGACATTATTGGAGAACTAACATTATTCACGGACAATGCGAAATACTTATTAAATTCAAAATGCCTTGAAGATGTTGAAGTAGGAGTTATAAAGCGTGAAGCGTTAGAAAAAGCATTACTCCAAAAACCAGCACTTGTATTTGAATTTATGAAATGGATTAGTGAACATTTAAGAAGAATGCAAACGAAGTTCCGAGATTTAGTATTACACGGCAAAAAAGGTGCCCTGTACTCTACTCTTATACGAATGACAAATAGTTACGGTGTATTAAAAGAAAATGGGATTCTCATCGATTTACCATTAACAAATCAAGAACTTGCTAATTTCTGTGCAACTTCACGTGAAAGTGTAAATCGAATGTTAAATGAATTAAAAAAGCAAGGTACAATTTCGATTCATAAAGGAAAGATTACAATCCACGATTTACAATTTTTAAAATGTGAAATTGCTTGTGAAGATTGCTCTGCTTCTGTTTGTAGCATTGATTAGCATCTTATTTAGATGCTAATCTTTTTTCAATTTAAACTACTTATTAACGGCTATTCCCTATATAAACAAAAACGAGGCCTTCCATATTAGACCTCGTTTCGTTTTAGCTGCTAACTCCTATCTGTTTACAGCAGTATTATTTTTTCAACTCATTAGGAATACGTCTTCTGTAAATTACATAACTACGGCTTACATATTTAATTGGGGCACTAAATACATGTACTAGTCTTGTAAATGGCCACACTGCGAATAAACCCATCCCTGCAAGAATATGAATTTTAAACCATACTGGTACTTCCGTCATATATTCAACTTTCGGTTGGAAAATAAAGAGACCTCGGAACCAAGGGCCAATTGTTGTACGATAATCAAATCCTTTTGAATCGATATTTAAAAATGTTGAAGAAAGTCCTGCTAACATTACGATAAGTAATAAAATAAGCGCAATATAATCTCCCTTTGTACTCGTTGCAATGATACGTTTTACAGTTACGCGGCGGTACGTTAATATAATTAAACCGATGATAGAAGCAACACCTGCCGGAAGCCCGAAACTAATTGCCATTATGTGATACGTATGCTCAGAAATACCTATCGAACGGTATACAGCTTCTGGAATTAATATCCCCATAACATGACCGCCAATTACGAACATAATCCCAAAGTGGAATAATAGACTTCCGATTCGGAGCATTTTCTTTTCTAATAGTTCACTAGATTTTGATGTCCATCCAAATTGATCATAGTTGTATCTAAAAATATGTCCACCGATAAAGATTGCAAAAATGATATAGGGAAACAATACCCATAGAAATTGATTCATCATTTTAACAACTCTCCTTTCTAATTTGTCTGTACATCCCATGCTTCGATAGCGAGTAGAACAGCCGCAAGAATTGGTTCATACATACTACCTGCTTCTTTTAACTGAACGTGTAATGCTTGTATATTCTCCTTGTATTTATTCATAATTGGTTCACTGTCTTGCTCATTTGCATTTGCAAAAAACTCAAGAAAAAGTGGTAAATAATCAGGTAGTTCTTTATCCGTTACTTCAAAACCAGATTTTTTATAATGCTGCTTTAACTCTAATAATTCAATACCTCTTTCTCTTTGTTCACCAGTGTTCATATAAGTAAGATACATATTTGTTTTCTTACCAAAATCGAATGTATATACGTAACTATCAATGAGTTGATCATTCGTTTTATGTAGCGCTTGCTTTATAAAGGCTGTAAGTGATGCTTTAACTTCTTCCTTTTCTATCGTTTCAATCTCTTCTTGCAATTCAGTTACAGCTTCTCTCCACCCTAGTTCAGGATAGGAGAGAAGAAAAGAAGAACAAGAAAAAGCAGTTTGTAAACTTTGTTTCATCATTTTCTGCCCCCTTTATTTAAGAAATTGTCATACAAGAGCCTGGACCACCTGCGAATGCTAAACCACAGCTTCCTTGTTCGCTATATAAATCTGCCACTTGTTCACGGTGAGTGCCCGGAATGACGAAGCGATCTTTATATTTCGCAATAGCAAGAAGACGATACATATCTTCTACATCCTGTTTCGTTAAACCAAGTTCTTTTAATACAGCTTCATTTGGCTCTTTATTAATTTGCAGCGCTCTCATATGCGTTCGCATAACAGCCATTTTCTTCAATGTAAGACGAATGTGTGATTCATCTCCTGCAGTGAGTAAATTCGCTAGATATTGAATTGGAATACGCATATTATCGATAGCAGGGAAAATCTCTTCTGCTTGCCAGTTACTGCCTTTCCCTTCCACCATATTCATAATTGGGCTAAGCGGCGGAATATACCAAACCATCGGCATTGTACGGTACTCCGGATGAAGAGGCAGAGCAATTTTCCAATCGATAATCATTTTATAGATTGGTGACTCTTGTGCTGCTTTAATCCATTCTTCAGGAATGCCTTGTTTTTTCGCTTCAGCTGCTACTTCTGGATCATTTGGATCTAGGAAAACAGTAAGCTGAGATTCATATAAATCTTTTTCGTCTTCAACAGAAGCTGCTTCTTTTACTTTGTCAGCGTCATATAGCATTACCCCAATATACCTGATACGTCCCACACATGTTTCTGAACAAATTGTTGGCATACCAGCCTCAATACGTGGGAAACACATTGTACATTTTTCAGCTTTATTCGTTTGCCAGTTAAAATACACTTTTTTATATGGACAAGATGATACGCAGAACCTCCAAGCACGACATGCATTTTGATCTACAAGAACAATGCCGTCTTCTTCACGTTTATACATCGCACCAGATGGACAAGATGATACGCAAGACGGATTCATACAATGTTCACATATGCGTGGTAAATACATCATAAAGACGTTTTCAAAATCTGTTTTAATTTCTTCTTCCATTTTCTTTACGTTCGGATCTTGTAATCCTGTTATATGTCCACCAGCTAAATCATCTTCCCAGTTCGGACCCCATTCAATTTTGTCGATAAATTCGCCTGTAATTGCTGATTTCGGACGAGCAACTGGTTGATGCTTACGCTGCGGGCTATTTGTTAATGTTTCATAATCATAATTCCAAGGTTCAAAGTAATCATCAATTGTTGGTTGATCTGGATTGTGGAAAATGTTCATAAGACGTTTCATTTTCGAACCAGATTTCAGCTGAATTTCACCATTTTTCAATTCCCATCCGCCTTTATATTTCTCCTGATCTTCCCATTGTTTCGGATAACCAATTCCAGGCTTCGTTTCTACGTTATTGAAGTACATATATTCCGCACCTGGACGATTTGTCCAGGTGTTTTTGCACGTTACGCTACAAGTATGACAGCCGATGCATTTATCTAGGTTCATTACCATTCCGACTTGCGCTTTAATCTTCAAGCCAATCTACCTCCTTCAGTTTACGGATTACAACATTTAAATCACGCTGGTTCCCAGTCGGACCATAATAGTTAAATCCATAGCTTAATTGGCCATATCCACCAATCATATGTGTTGGTTTAACATGAATACGGGTTGGACTATTATGCGTTCCCCCACGGGTGCTTGTTAATTTCGTACCAGGCACGTTAATGTGGCGATCTTGCGCATGGTGCATAAATGCCATTCCCCTCGGTATACGGTGCGTTACAACAGCACGCGCTACGACAACACCGTTACGGTTAAAGCACTCGATCCAATCATTATCAGCAACGCCAGCTTCTGCAGCGTCCTCTTTATTCATCCAAACAGTTGGACCACCTCTAAACAGCGTTAACATCGGTAATGAATCGAAATACATACTATGAATCGACCACTTATTATGCGGTGTTAAATAGTTTAGTGTAATCTCTTTCCCCTCTACTTCAGGGCGTGACTTACGGAACGGTTTATGTTGCAGAATTGGTTTAAATGTTGCCATCGTTTCACCAAATTCTTTCATCATGTCATGGTCTAAGTAGAAAGATTGTCGACCAGTTATCGTTCTCCAAGGAATAAGACGTTCCACATTTGTTGTAAACGGTGAGTAACGTCGTCCACCTTTTTCTGAACCTGTAAAGGCCGGAGAAGTAATTACTGTTTTCGGTTGTGCTGTAATTTGTTCGAATGTAAAGCATTCTTCTTCACGTTCTTCTGCTAAATCACGTAATTTTAGATCTGTTTGTTTTTCAAGTGCTTCCCATGCTTTTACTGCCATATGACCGTTTGTTGTAGAAGAAAGCGTTAATACCGCTTCAGCAGCATTGATTGCTTCTTTTATGTCTGGGCAACCTTTCGCAATAGTATCCGTTCGAACAACTCCTAATTTGCTCTTTAATTGCTCATACTCTTTTTCAGCTGACCAAGAGATCCCTTTCGTACCAATCGGTTGTTTTCCGGCATTTGGTCCAAGTGCTGTCATTTTGTCATAAATCGTTTTATAATCCCTTTCAACAACATGAATTTGTGGCATCGTTTTACCCGGGATTGGTTCACATTCACCTTTACTCCAATCTTTAACCTTGCCAAGTGGTTGCGCTAATTCTTGCGGTGTATCATGAAGAAGTGGTGTTGCAACAACTTCTTTCATTGGTTCAAGATCTATTTTCTTCGCTAAATCTGACACAGCTTTAGAAAGTGAAGTGAAAATATCCCAGTCAGAGCGTGCTTCCCACGGTGAACCGATTGCTGGATTAAATGGATGCACAAATGGATGCATATCTGTACTACTTAAATCATGTTTTTCGTACCAAGTTGAAGCAGGTAAGACGATATCAGAATACAGCGCTGTTCCAGCCATACGGAAATCTAAATTAATGAGTAAATCAAGCTTCCCTTCTGGTGCCTCTTCATGCCACTTAATTTCTTCTGGTCGTAATGAATCACTATCGTCATTCATTAATCCGTTTGTTGTACCTAATAAATGTTTTAAGAAATATTCATGCCCTTTACCAGAACTTGAAATTAAATTCGCACGCCAAACGAATAAGTTGCGCGGGAAGTTGTTTTTATTATCAGGATCTTCAATCGCAAATTTCAGTTCTTTTTCTTTTAATTTTTGTGCAACATATTTTCCGATTTCTTCTTGCGTTGTTGCACCAGCAGCAACAGCTTCTTTATATAATTCAATTCCATTTTTCTCGAATGTTGGATAAGAAGGTAACCAGCCGAGTCGTGCTGCTAATACATTGTAATCACCGTGATGTTGATAACGTGAGTTACCTTCAATTGGTGATGCTAAATGTCCAACAGGTGTATCTTCATAGCGCCATTGATCTGTTACGAAATAGAAGAAAGACGTACCATTTTGTAATTTTGGTGGCCCTTGCCAATCTTTTGCCATCGCGATTGTTTGCCATCCTTCTGCAGGTCGTAACTTTTCTTGACCAACATAATGCGCCCATCCCCCGCCGTTTACTCCTTGTGCCCCAACTAGAAGAACAAGATTTAAAACTGCGCGATAAATCGTATCAGAATTAAACCAATGGTTAATACCAGCTCCAACAATAATCATCGAGCGACCATTTGTATCAGCGGCATTTTGTGCGAACTCACGAGCGATTTGAATAATTAGTTCTCGTTTCACTCCTGTCATTTTCTCTTGCCATGCAGGTGTAAACGGTACATCATCATTGAAGTCTTTCGGCTCTTGTCCGCCAAACCCTCGGTTCACCCCGTAATTTGCTAACGTTAAGTCGTATACAGTTGTAACGAACACTTCGCCTTCTTCTGTCATAACCTTTTTCACTGGAATTGTACGTTCTAATACTTTGTTTCCATCATCAGAGAAGTACGGAATTTGTACCGTTCCAATCGTTTCTTCCATTCCAAGTAAAGAAAGACGTGGATCAATCTTTTCACCTGTTTCTTCATCTTCTAAACGCAAGTTCCATTTCTTTTCGTTATCCCAACGTGAGCCCATTGTGCCTTGAGGTGTTGCAAAATCATTCGTGTTCTCGTTCCAAAGAACAGGTTTCCATTCTCCTAACTTCGTTTCGCGTCCAATATCAGCAGCGTTTAAGAAACGATCAGCAACGAATTGATCTCCTTTTTGTTTCAATGTGACAAAGAAAGGAAAATCAGTATATTGCTTCGCATACTTTGTGAAATATTCCACTTGATTATCTACGTAAAATTCTTGTAAGATCACATGCCCCATTGCCATCGCAAGTGCACCATCTGTACCTTGTTTCACACTAATCCAATCATCCGCAAACTTTGTAGATTCAGCGAAGTCAGGACTGACAGAAACGACTTTCGTTCCTTTATATCGAACCTCTGCTAAAAAGTGAGCATCGGGTGTTCTCGTCATCGGTACATTTGAACCCCATGTCATAATGTAACCAGAGTTATACCAGTCACTACTTTCTGGTACATCTGTTTGATCGCCCCAAATTTGCGGAGAAGCTGGTGGTAAATCTGCGTACCAATCATAGAAACTAAGCATCGGCCCACCCATAAGTTGCATAAAACGACTACCAGCAGCATGACTTAACATCGACATAGCTGGAATTGGTGAAAAGCCAACATTTCGATCTGGCCCGTATTTAATTACTGTATAAAGTAGAGAAGCTGAAACGAGTTGTAATACTTCATCCCAATTCGCACGAATAAATCCACCTTTACCACGCGCCTGCTTATACTTACGTGCTTTTTCAGGGTTTTCCACAATACTTTTCCAAGCATCTAGTGGTGACTCGTTATTTTGTAGTTCCTCTTGCCACATACTCCAAAGAACACCACGTACATACGGATATTTCACACGAAGTGGACTATAAATGTACCAAGAAAAACTTGCTCCACGTGGGCATCCTCGCGGTTCAAAATCTGGCATATCAGGACCTGTCGTTGGATAGTTAAGCTCCTGCCCTTCCCACGTCACAATTCCATCTTTCACATATATATTCCAGCTACATGAACCAGTACAGTTCACGCCGTGTGTAGAACGAATTACTTTATCATGCTGCCAACGCTTTCTGTACACATTTTCCCATTCGCGATCTTCATATGTTTCTTGTGTATGATTATCGTTATAACGATCTATTGGTGAAAAATATTTTAAACGTCTCATTAGTGCTGAAGTTTTTTTCTTCATACTGTTCACTCCTTTAATACGTCTCTCTTACATACCCTTACTATAAGAGAGGTTGTAAAATACAGATGTGACATTTCGCACAGTTCAAGAGATTGTCAAAAATTCAGTAGAAAATAAGTTTGTGAGAAAATCTTGTGTTCCGTTGTGAAGATTATGGTTAATCTTAATTATTAGGAGAATGGTATTTTGAGGTATCGACTATTTTGCAAAAGAAAAAGAGTTTTGATATTATTTCAAAACTGCCATAAGGAAAAGAGTATAAATTGTATGTAAAAAATTTTTTCCAAATGTTATTATTTTATATCGAGTCTGATTTTACATAAAACTACAAATCATTATTTACTGTATTGCCCTTAGTTACGGAAACAATTATACTAGATGTAATCGAAATAAATAATCTGAATATTCTCAGAATTTAAGGTAAAAGTTTTACTATCTACAAATAGAATTAGAAATATGTCCACTAAATAGATTAGAAAACGATAATAACATTAGGAGGATTACGATGCCCCAGCTTGATTCATTACATCCCACTGTAGAAAAAATAATCAATAATATTGAAAAAATAATGGTCGGAAAACGAAAAGAAACGATCTTAGCTTTGACAGCTCTCTTAGCTGACGGTCATGTGCTATTAGAAGATGTTCCTGGTGTCGGGAAAACAATGCTAGTACGTGCTCTTTCTAAATCCATTGATGCTGATTATAAGCGAATTCAATTTACACCTGATTTATTGCCGTCAGATGTAACAGGAGTTTCTATTTATAATCCGAAAGAGCTCCAATTTGAGTTCAAGCCTGGACCAATTATGGGGAATTTTGTACTTGCTGATGAAATTAATCGTACATCTCCAAAGACACAATCTGCTTTACTTGAATGTATGGAAGAAGGCAATATTACAATCGATGGCATTACAAGGCCTTTACCAAAGCCGTTCTTTGTCATGGCTACACAAAATCCGGTCGAACATGAAGGAACATATTCTCTACCAGAAGCTCAGCTCGATCGTTTCTTATTGAAACTAAAAATGGGATATCCTACACCAGAAGAAGAATTTGAAATTTTAAACCGGATGGAAAAAACAAATCCACTCTCTCAATTACAGACCATTACTACAATAGAAGAATTAATTTATTTACAACAAAGCGTACGGGTAGTAAGTATGGACAAAGCAATTAAGCATTACATTGTAAAACTTGTTAATCAGACTCGTACGTACAGTTCTATACAGCTAGGTGCAAGTCCACGTGGCTCAATTGCTTTAATGAAAGCTTCACAAGCTTATGCATTTATCCATGGCAGAAATTATGTTATTCCAGACGATGTTAAATTTTTAGCTCCTTACGTTTTAGCACATAGACTCATTTTAAAAATGGAAGCAAAATTTGAAGGAATAACTGGAGAACAAGTTATCGCAAAAATCGTTGCACGAACTACTGTGCCGACTCAAAGGACGATGAACCCTTGATGAAACGAATACTGCGAGCGCTATATCACGTTACGAAGTTATTGCTACTCCCTTTATGTCTAGTCTTAACATTTGTGTACGCTATGTTTCAAGGAGGGTTTGTAAGTTGGTTTTTGTTTTACAGCACAATTCCCATTGCTCTTTATTCACTACTACTCCCCTTTTACGCTTTATGGGACGCTGAAGTAAGACGAATAACAAACCAAAATGGATATGTAGTAGGAGAACAATTTATAAGCACGATTACAATAAAAAGAAAATTTCCTTTTCCCTTACTTTATTTAGTTATAGAAGATGAACTGCCACCACAATTTATAAGTTGTAAACAAACAAAGATGAATAAGGTAGTACTCTTCCCAGGATTGAAACGAAATATTTCGTTTCAATATGTTATTGACACAATCTCTAGAGGCGAGCACACTTTTTCAAGCGTTCGTGTAAAAACTGGCGATTTATTCGGCATGATAGAGAAAGAAGTAACTTTTTCAGTTCCAGATACATTTTTAGTCTATCCCCAGTATGTAGATATAGCATATCGACAATTGGAAAATCATTTCGAACAAGGAGCGCTTTCAGCAAATATAAATTCAGCAAAAGACTCTACAATCTCTGTCGGTGTCAGAGACTATAAACCTGGTGATCGCTTTTCATGGATTGATTGGAAAGCAACTGCACGAACAAACACTATTATGACAAAAGAGTTTGAACAACAGCGCAGCCATAATGTCATGATATTCATAGACAGAACCGAGTCTCCTCTATTCGAATCAGTCGTCACATTTACTGCCTCTATCGTAAGGACTGTCTTGAAACAAAATTCACCAGCATCATTCGTGTCTATCGGAAAAGAACAAACTATTTTCCCTTTAGACAATGGAGATACGCAGTTACAACAAATCCTTTGTCATTTAGCAAAAGTGCAAGCAGACAGTGTATTCCCGCTCTCCCAGAGTGTAGACATGGAACTAAGAAAAATTTATGAGCCCGTCACGGTTATACTCGTGACCAGTAATCTTTCTCCCGATATTCAAAAGGCGGCTGATTGTGCTGCTATAAGAAATAGAAAATGTATGGTTTTTGTCGTGAAAGAAAAAGCGAATCAACTTTCACACCGAGAAATCAGTATAATAGAAACTCTAAAAAAACGACAAATATTTGTAAACACGGTTTATGAAAACCGGTATACAAACGTGTTTTTTGAGGTGAGCAAATGATAACATTACAAACAAAATACAAGTGGGATACGAACAGATTCTTTATGCATGCATGTGTATTTCTGCTTTTACTAGAATGGCTAAGACCTCTTATAGGTATTACAAATGTAGGTAGATTAGATATTTTCGTAACATTTATAGGAATTTGCTTCGCTCTCTCTTTTTTTCAAACGAGGTGGCAGATTCCAATAAAAATTGTCACAGTCCTATTTATCATTCATTCCCTATATTATAAAAATGCTTTTATAAATCCATCTTGGCTAACAACATTCTTTTCTGATATGTTTCGAAATTCCTCCCTGTTTTTCCAAGGGAATTTACTAGATATTTCTCCAGTTTTTCCGACGGTTTTATTTTTTCTCTCATTTTGGTTTTTGAGTTCTTTTACTTCATTTTGGATTATTCATAAAAAACGTGGGTTTCTATTTCTTGTATTGACTATTATTTATATCGCAACTTTTCATAACTTACATTTATACAATGCAAACTACGCTATTATTCGTACTGTTGTCATCGGCTTTTTTATGCTTAGTCTTCTTCAAGTAGAACGAATAAAAGAACGTGAACACTTACAAAATTATGCTCGGGAAATCTCAAAATTACTTAGACCACTTACAATATTTATTGTATTATTAGCAACCATCGCATACTTTGCTCCAAAATTTGGCCCTCAATGGCCAAACCCAATGGATTTTTTAAAATTCAACACATCTGAAGCAAGTAAAGAAAAAAAAGTTTCTACAATTGGGTATGGTTTAGATGACTCACGATTAGGTGGTCCTTTTAAGGCGGATCCTACAATTGTTTTCACAGCACGAACGCAAAACAAACAATATTGGAGAGTCGAAACGAAAGATTTTTATACCGGAAAAGGCTGGGATGTTTCTGAAAATCCGAAAAAGGTTTCTTTTAAAAATAAAAACGACGTCGTAAGCTGGTACGAACAAAATACAAAAACGAAAACTACAGAGGCAACAATTACCATGCAAAAAAGTTACCCTCACCTTACCTATCCAGCAGGATTAGTAACAGTTGAAGCTTCTTCTGATGTATCATACAGTGTTGACCCGTTTTCAGAAAAAATTTATACAATGAATGGCGACTCTTCTACTACTTTACATTCGTATAAAGTAACATATGAGATCCCTGAGTTTTCCATAAAAAACTTGAAAGCTGTAAAAACAAATGAAGGTCAAGAAACAAATCCTTATTTTATGACAAAGTACACACAACTTCCCGAGTCATTACCACAGCGCGTAAAAGACTTGGCTATCAATCTTACAAATGATAAAGACAACCGATATGATAAAGTATTAGCTATTGAAAATTACTTCACAGACAACTCTTTTACATACGAATCAACGAATGTCTCATTCCCTGCCAAAAGCCAAGATTATGTAGATCAATTCCTTTTCGATACAAAAAGCGGCTACTGTAATAATTTTTCGACGTCTATGATTGTACTACTTCGTTCTGCCGGGATTCCAGCTCGCTGGGTGAAAGGCTATACAGAAGGAACTCTTGACAATACACTTGCCTCTGCAGAAGGTGAGGATGTTTATACAATCACGAACGATAACGCACACTCTTGGGTCGAAGTATATTTCCCAGAATACGGATGGATTCCATTCGAACCGACAAAAGGATTTACTAATCCCTATAATTTTATAAATAATACGCCTGCTCCTATTTCACAAAATAGCGAAGCAAATAATTCTAATATCGAGCAAATACAACAACGAAATAATGAAGCAAAACTTAAAAGTTTAATTGAAAATACAGAAGAAGCTTCTACTAAAAAGGTCACAAATTCTAAAACTAGTTTTTCTTGGTGGTACGTATTCCTCTCTACGATACTAATTAGTATTATAGGATACATTCTCTTCACCACTAGAATGAAATGGATGACATTTCTTATTATTCATTTCTATAAATACCGAAAAGAGGATGCTGTTTATCAAAAAGCTTACGGTGCACTTTTAAAACAATTTGCGAGAATTGGCATACCACGTGGTGAAAGTCAAACATTCCGAGAATACGCTCTCCATATCGATACACTTTACAACTCGGCCGATATGCAACAACTTACTGCCAGTTATGAGAACGCTATGTATCAACAGGGGCAGGCTACGGTAGAATGGAAGAAATCCGTACACTTATGGGAAGTGCTTATGAAAAAAGCAGCTTCTCCACCTAAATCAGATGGCTTTGATACAGTTATTTAATCTTGAAAATTTGAGTTTAAAGAAAACGTCTCAAAGAACTACATTGTTCTTTGAGACGTTTTTTAATAAAGTGAAACTCCTACTTATTCCCCAAGCACCTTCTCAATCTCAACCTCTAAATCTACCGGCTTCGTCTGCGGAGCAAAACGCCCTACTACTTTCCCGTCTTTTCCGATTAAAAACTTCGTAAAATTCCATTTCACTGCTTTCATACCAAGTAAACCTGGTGCTTGTTCTGTCATGTATGTATATAGAGGGTGAGCCTTATCACCTTTCACATCAACCTTTGCAAACATCGGGAAGTTTACACCGTAGTTTAATTCACAAAAACTAGTAATGTCCGCTTCTGTACCTGGTTCTTGTCCCCCGAATTGGTTACAAGGAAATCCGAGTATTTCGAGTCCTTGGTCTTTATATTTATCATATACCTCTTGTAATCCTTTATATTGTGGTGTGAAACCACATTTGCTAGCTACATTGACAATAAGAAGTGCTTTTCCTTTGTAATCTTTTAACGATTTTTCTTCACCTGTAATTGTTTTAGCTGAAAAATCATAAACTGTCATTGTCTTTGCCCCTCTCTTCACTATCATTCTATGTTTATACTATACTACATTCGTGAATATACAGCTCTTATTACGTACTTATAAGTTGTAATGATAGCGCTTTATTTCTGTTCGAAAATTCGACACAAACTACTAGACTTTTATGATGGAAAGTTTTACAATTGAAATGTGAACAAAATGTGACAGTTTATATTCCATTATAAAAGAAAAGGATGGTGTTCATTATGAAAACTGCACAACATGAAACGATTTCAAATCGCGAGTTTTATTTCGTACTATATATGATGTTATTGTATGTTACTGGCTGGGTAATCGATGTAAATGGTTTATTCTTAAGCTCCTACTTTAATTTAGCAGGAGAGATTATGCTTCCATTAGTAGGCGGGATTGTTGGACTGTTCATTATGTCTATTAATAAACAACAAACGAAATAATAATATTACAAAAAGGCAGAAGACGAGCTTCGTTTTCTGCCTTTTTTCTATTTTAGCGTATAATAAAAACATGCAGTATATAAGGAGTGGTAACTATGAAAAAAGTAGAGCAATTATCTTCTCACCTATATCTTATTGATGATTTCGATTTACAGCATAATGAACGAACAGGTACGTACGTTTTATTAGGTGACGATATTACTTTAATTGAAACTTGTGCAGCCCCTTCTCTTCCGTATATTTTAGACGGCTTACAACAATTACATATTGATTTAAACGATGTTAAAAACATTATCGTTACACATGTGCATTTAGATCACGCTGGCGCAGCTGGTTTAATGATGGAAAAGTGCCCAAATGCTACGTTATATGTGCATTCTCGTGGTGCTCGTCATATGATTGATCCAACAAAACTTATTTTAGGTGCAAAAGCTGTCTACAAAGAAGATTTCGATAAACTCTTTGATCCAATTCTTCCAATTGAAGAAGAACGTGTTCATATTGTACAACATGGTGATACGTTAAAAATTGCAAAAGACCGCACCCTTACATTTTATGATACACCAGGACATGCGAAGCACCATATTAGCATTCATGATTCATTAACAAACGGGATTTTTACTGGCGATACAATTGGAATTTATTATAGAGAACTCGCAGACGTTGATGTAGAGTTATATCTACCATCAACGTCCCCTTCACAATTCCAACCAGATGCGATGATTACTTCTAAAAATCACATTCAAAGTATGAATGTAGATACTATTTATTTCGGTCATTACGGCGCATCCTCTCATGTTACAGAAGTATATAATCAACTGGAATATTGGCTACCTATTTTCGTTCATACTGGTAAGGAAGTCTTTGAAAAGTATAATGATTTCGATGAAGCAACTAAAGCTTTACAAACTTTGTTAATGGATAAAATCTCTTCTCATCTTACAAAGTTAAACGTTCCATCAGATCATTCCGTTTATAATATTTTACATCTAGATATAGAAATTAGCGCAATGGGCATTATTGATTATTTCACGAAGCAAGAAAAAGCAAACTCCACTATTAACTAACAGTAAAAGAAGAGATATACAACAGTAGTTATTGTATATCTCTTCTTTTTTTGAATATATTTTGAGTAAAGGATGGTGGAATATAATGCAAAAAGTGATGCTATACCTCTGCTTCACATTATTTATCGTCTTATTATTATTTGTAGGAGTAAAAATTCAATTTTATTTAGATACAGATGCACAAGTGAACTTTAACGTTTATCCAAGATTATTCTACTTTACACTCTTCCCTCTTATAGTTGGCATTTTATTACGATTCCTTCAATCTATTAATCGCGAAACGAGTAAACAAAACTGGAGCTTTCAACCGGATAAATTTATTGCTATTACAGTGCCTACACTATTCATTTCCTTTTCCCCAGCACTACTCTTTTCACCACTTGCCGAATACCTACCTTATTTAGTTAATATTATTCTAATAAATACAACTTTTGTTACGATTATTAGTTTAATAGCTGGTTATTCCCTTTTAGATTGTTTTATACAAAAGGACAATGCAACGATGAAAAAATATAATTGAATGCTCTATTTTCTTTTAATAAAGAAAGCTCAAAACTAAAGCTTTGAGCTTTTTTACTTATCTCACCTTTTCATCTACATACTCCATAAACTGCTCCGCTTTAATAAATCTTTCTTTGTACGCCTCAGGTACTTCTTCTATTTTTATTGCACCAGTTGATTTTGTCTTCACTCGTACTATTTCATGTGTCATTAAAGCTTCCATATAGCGATCAAACTCTTCTTGCGTTAATACTTCTTTACTAGATTTATGACCATTTAATTTATCAAAGTATGGTTGAAGGCCCATACTTACCTTTTTCATTTCTTCTCTTTTTGCTGGTGATAATCCATCATAATCTATATTACCATTCGAATCTCCGTACGCAAGCTTTGCATTTGTTAATTTTTTTAGTTCTTTTGTAAACTCCTCATATTCCTTCGTGCCCATTTCATCTTTCGCTTCTGATAACTTTGCATTAAAACGCATATACGCTGCTAACGTCATCGCTCCGGCGTGTTTTTTTAAATTCTCAAAAGATCCGTATATACCATCCGCCATAATAGATTGATATGCAAAACCGGTCGTAGGGATTAAAAATGCTGCTGCAAGCACTCCGGCGATAAAACGTTTCTTCACCTTATTTCCCCCGCGATTCATTTTGATTTGAACAATTACTTTTTCTTTTAACTCCGGCGGGGCAACAATCCCCTTCGCTTCTTCTCGTATAGATTCTCTAACTCTACAATCTAAACTCATTTCACATTCCCTACCTCTCCTAAAAAGATTTCTTCTACTTGCTCTTTTTGACGTAGTTTCTTTAATGCCGCATGAATTCTAGACTTCACTGTACCAATTGGAATATGTAATATTTGTGCTACTTCTTCTTGTGAATATTCGTATAAGTATCTTAAGATAATAACTTGTTTCAATTTATACGGTAATTTATGAATGAGTTCGATTAGTTTTTGGTTTGATATTTTACTTACAACATCGTTAGAAAAATCAATTTGCACTGGCTTTCTTTGCTCTTCTGCTTTTTTCATAATTCGTAGTCGCATCCACCTCTTTCTTCTATAAGAATGAATTTGTTTAATCGCAAGCCCAATTAGCCAAGGGCGAAATGGCTTCTCGCTATCATATTTACGAAGCGATTCATATAGCTGTATGTATACTTCTTGAACGACATCATCTACATCCGTTTTATCTTCAATTAAAAAATGTGCTGTTTTATATACTTCTTGAATCGTTACATCATACAATTCGCTATACGCTTCTTTATTTCCTGATAAAGTTAATCGAATTAAATGTGCGTAATCTATTTCAGCCTTCATATTCCAGCCCTCCTTTGTCTTACACTATATATTGGCAAGTAATTCATATTTCGTTCGATTTTTCCGAAAAAATTTTTTATATAAATTAATATTATGATCCGATGAGTTCATAAGCTTCACTTATAACCACGCATAACTATTATATAATTTTCCAATTTCTGATAAAGATTTAAAATGATTTATATAGTCAAATTTAGGAGGATATATGATGAAAGCTATCGTTGTAACGTCGTTCGGTGGTCCTGAAGGGATGAAATATACAGATTTGGATATACCGGCTATTTCAGAAGATCAAGTTTTAATTCGCGTTGTTGCTACTAGTGTAAATTTCGCTGATATTAAATCACGTTATGGCAAAAAAGGAAATAAAGCACTACCTTTTATTCCAGGAATAGATGCAACTGGTATTGTAGAACGCGTCGGTTCTCATGTGAAAAATATTCAACCTGGACAGCGTGTCATTGCTTTTCCTCAAAATGGATCTTACGCAGAGTACGTTGTTTCAAATGAAAATCTCACTTTCGTTTTACCCCATGAAGTCGACTTTCAAACCGCAGCTGCTTGTCCGATCGTATCTTTCACAAGCTATAATTTACTCGTGAATGTTGCAAGGCTTCAACAAAATGAATCCGTGCTGATTCATGCAGCTGCTGGCGGAATTGGTACTACCGCGATTCAACTTGCAAAACGATTAGGGGCTGGAACAGTTATCGGTACTGTCGGAAGTGAAACGAAAAAAGAAATCGCTTTAGATGCTGGAGCTGATTATGTTATTTGTCATCAAGATGAAGATTTTGTAGAGAAAGTCAATGAGCTGACAAACGGAGAAGGAGTGAATATAATTTTGGACTCTATTTCTGGAACTGTCTCTGAAAGAAGTTTAAACTGCCTAGCTTATTACGGTCGCCTCGTTCATTTCGGTAATGCAAGCGGTAAAATTGGCAATTTCAAAACGAAAGATTTACACGCAAGTTGCCGCTCTATACTAGGCTTTAGCTTTGGCACTACACGGAAAAAACGTTCTGAACTACTCCAAGAAACGGCAAATGAAGTTTTCCGTTATTTGCGTGACGGAAGTTTGCAAATGAAAGCTACAAAATCTTTTCCCCTTCAAGATGCAGGGAAAGCACATGAATGGGTCGAAAGTAGAAAAAGTACAGGGAAAGTAATACTAACTGTTCAGTCTTCTTCCTGAAATGAATACTTGAAACAGAGGTGGCATTCATGGGATCACGAATTATGCATGTTATTATCGCTAACGGTATTGCTGAGAAACTATGTATTCAAGATAAAACTTCTTTCTTACTTGGAGGGGTAGCCCCTGATGCGGTTCATTCAGCAGAAGAAAAAGGTACTTCACACTTTTACGCTGGTACAACGAAGAACTATACGAGAAGAATAGATTATGATTCATTCTTTCATAAATACGAAGCACATATAGATTCCCCCTTTATTTTAGGCTATTATACCCACCTCATTGCCGATGATAATTGGCTAAGTGGCTTTTTTCTACCATGGCTAAAAAATAGAATAGAGAATGACGAAACCATCGCACCCCTGTACTATAACGATTTTAAACTGTTAAATGCAAAGTTGCTTCATCATTACGATCAAGAACAACAGCTCTTCTCTCTTCTCAATCAAGAGGCTCACATTGTGGATATTGAAGAGGTTTCTAAAGAAAACGTTTTAGCTTTTCGAAAGTATCTTTTTGAAGATATGTTGTATCCTGAGCAACATTTGCATGAAGACTTACAGGTGTTTACGTTTAATCAAATTGTCGGTTACATTGAAACCGCTATTGAAAAAGGTGCATTTTTTATTAAACAACTCTCTCATGAAAAATCCACTTCAAAGATTTAATCCCCCTCAATATATTTGAGGGGGATTTTCACATAGCAATATTATTATTGGTTCTTCTCCATAACCGCAAAATAATTCCCTTCACTATCAGCAAAGTTAAACACTTTACCAGAAGGCATAGTTACCATTTCTCCAACAGTAACATTTTTATTTTTTAAACCTGCATATAATTGATCCAGATTTTCTGAGAAGAACATTAAGGACGGTGTACCAAGATTTAATTCTGGGCTCATTTTCGAAATAACTTCTTTATTATGTAATATAATGCTCGTTTCAGCACCGTTAGTTGGAGCAATTTCAATCCATCTCATTCCTTGCTTGTTATCTTCCTCTGCAACTACATGAAACCCTACCTTTTCCGTCCAAAAATTTACTGCCTCATCTTGATTATTTACATATAACATAATTTGTCCTACTTTATGAATCATTTGTATTCCTCCTATTGTTTTTTTACATTCTATGTAGCTTTCTACAGCTGGTATCGTTATTCCTTTTGAGTTGGTATGTACTTCTTTGCAAAATTTATCGACTGACTCATCCCATCCAGTTCGTCAAAATAATTGTTTCTTTCAATCATGTTATATCCGTCGAATCCAATTTCATCTAATACTTTGAAGAATATATCGAAATCCACTTCACCATTTCCTACTGCTACTTCTATATACTTACTTGAACTATTACTTTTCACTTCTTTACAATCTTTAATATGAGTTTGTACTATATAATCTTTTAATAGTAATAAACCTTCTAACGGATTTTCATTTACATCACTTATTAAATTTGCTGGGTCAAAGTTAACAGCTAGTCCTTTCGAGTTTGCATTTTCTAAAAATCGTTTTAATACTATTGCTTTTTCAGATCCTGTCTCAATAGCAAAGACTCCCCCAAATTTGAATGCTAATTCTCCTATCTCATAACAAACCCGTATCATTTTATCATAGCACTCACTTTTTTCATCATCTGGAACTTTCCCAATATGAGCTGTTATGATCTTTGCTCCCAGCTCCAAACCTCTGTCAGTAATATATTTAATCTGATCTATTGCACTGTCAACTTCTGTTCCTGTAATTCCATTTTCTCCAAAACTAATTGCTAATGATGGAATCTTTATTCCATTAAAAGATAAGCTTTTCTTTAAAGCAGTCCATTCTACCACTGGAATATTAGCTAAGTTGAAGTTTTTATTCATAGCATATAATTGAATATATTCTAAATCCCATTCCCTTGCTTTTTGTATTCCTTCGTTTACTTCAATATGTTTCGTATTCAAAAACATTCCTAATTTCCTATCCATATATGAACCTTCTTTTTATCATTTCGCATCAGTTTAATATTCGACTTTTTTTATATTACTTCCTTGTACATATGTTGATTAAAAAAGTGATAATAGATACATTTCAATAATCATTAATAAAACTCCTTGTATTATTCAATTGCAAATAAAAAAAGACGTAACTACAAATAGTTACGCCTTCTCCATCATTTATCTAGGCTTTTTCTTCCCAGTAAATGCTGGTTTCTTTTTCTTTGGTGCTGGTGGCTTCGATTCTACAAATGTTCCTTTGAACATTTCTTGCTTCGTAAATACGATGCCTAGTTTTTTCGCAAATTGTAGTAATTTGCGCTCTTCTTGTGGAGTTACAAGAGATACGACAGTTCCTTCTTTACCCATACGTCCAGTACGTCCTGAGCGGTGAATGTATTGGTCTACTGTGTCTGGTAATTCTAAGTGAATTACATGTGTTAAATCGTCAATATCGATTCCACGTGCTGCAATATCAGTAGCAAGTAGGATTTCTAATTTTCCACCGCGGAAAGCACGCATCGTTGCTTCACGCTCTTGTTTACTTGCTTCTGCATGAAGAGCCGCTGCTTTCATTTTACGGAATTTCAATTTCTGAGTAATTTCATCTAAACGGAATGGATCGTTTAAGAAAGCAACTGCTTTTACATCGCCCATATGCATAATTCTTCTTACGTAATCATTTTTTTCGCGTCGCTCACAAATGATATACGTATGCTCAACTAAGCTTTTTGATTCTGCACGTGTTACACGTACTAATTGTGGTTCAACTGCTAAATCACGTGCCGCATCTTCTGCCGCTTTTGTCATTGTCGCCGAGAAGAATACTAATTGACGATCGCGCATCGTTGATTTAATTACATCTTGCACTGCACCCATCATTTTTTGCTTTACAATTTGATCAAACTCATCAAATACAATTGTTTTTACTTCATGCATTTTTAGCTTTTTCATACGAATTAATTCTAAAATACGGCCTGGTGAACCGACAATTACTCTTGGGTGTTTCTTTAATTTTTCAACTTGGCGCTTAATATCTGCACCACCAATTAAAGATGCACCTGAAATTTCAGTTCCTGCTGTAAATTTTTGAACCTCTTCATGAATTTGCATTACAAGTTCACGCGTTGGAGCTAAAATAACAACTTGTGGCTGTTTTACTTCAGGATTAATTTTATGTAAAAGGGGTAATAAGTACGCTAATGTTTTTCCTGTTCCAGTTGGAGATTCAGCTATAACGTCTTGTCCTTCTAAAATAGTTGGAATCGCTTGTTTTTGAATTTCAGTTAATTCTTTAAAACCAGCCTTCTCCCAAGCTTCTTGTAAAAATGGTTGCATATCTTTTATCATTTGTTTTTCTCCTTTATCTCTATTTTTGAAGAAAATGCTGTATTGTTCGCACCGTTTCTATCATGTGTGAAATAACAGCTATTAAATCATCAACATGGTCTTCTGTAATCGCTTTTTGAAATAGAACCTCTACCTTATTATGATATGAAATCGCTTGCTTATTATATTCGTATGAAACTTTCTGCATAATCATTCTTTCTTTTCCCCATATAGAACGCATTAAAGTTTCAATTTCTTCGCATCCTACTTCTGGTTGTTCTAACGGGAATGAAAATGCTAGCTTCATTTCACAACCTGGTGTAAACTGAGGCACTTCTAGTATTTCACCAGACAAGTTCTTTGCATCCACAGATAATGAAAATGTTGCTTCTACTAATGGTTCGAACGGTTCTGTTAATTGAAATGAGATATGATATATACGACTTAATGAGGCAAGGTCCATCATATCTTTTCGATCTGTTACAAGAATATCTCCATGTAGATCAAAATCATACACAGCACCTTCTACGATTACTTTTAAATTGTCAAAAGCAGTTGGATCAAACATAATTTCCTCCAAAAAACAGGCGCCTTTCGATGGAAAGGCGCCACTTGATGTATATATAGTTTACAGATAAACGAGATGAATTACAACCTTTTAGAATAAACCTACTGCTTTTCCATCTTCATTTACATCCATTTGAAGTGCTGCTGGTTGTTTTGGAAGACCTGGCATTGTTAACATTGTACCTGTTAACGCAACGATAAAGCCTGCACCGATAGATGGTTTTAACTCACGAATTGTAACGATAAAGTCAGATGGACGACCTAATTTTGTTGCATCGTCAGAAAGAGAGTATTGTGTTTTCGCCATACAAACTGGTAGGTTACTCCAACCTTCTCCTTCATATTGAGCTAATTGCTTACGTGCTTTCGGAGCAAATTCAATATCTTTTGCGCCATACACTTTTTGAGCAATTGTACGAATTTTTTCTTCTAATGGTAATTCTAATTCATAAAGTGGTGCGTAGTTGTTTTCACCTTTTTCGATTTCTTTTAGTACTTTTTCAGCAAGGTCAACTCCGCCTTGGCCACCCTTCTCCCAAACTTCTGTTAAGGATACTGCATAGCCACGCTCATTACACCACTCTTGTAAGTATGTAACTTCTGCATCTGTATCTGTAATGAATTTATTAATTGCAATTACGAAAGGCACACCAAAGCTTTGAATTGTTTCAACATGCTTCTGTAAGTTTTCCATACCTTTTGCTAATGCATCTACATTTTCTTCTTTTAATTGATCTTTTGCTACGCCACCATGCATTTTAAGCGCACGAATCGTCGCAACAATAACAACTGCTTCTGGTTTAATGCCAGCTGCACGAGCTTTAATATCTAAAAACTTCTCAGCGCCTAAATCAGCACCAAATCCAGCTTCTGTAATAACATAATCACCTAATTTTGCTGCCATTGTCGTAGCGATAACACTGTTACAACCGTGAGCAATATTCGCAAATGGTCCGCCATGAATAATAGCTGGTGTATTTTCTAATGTTTGTACTAAGTTTGGTTTTAATGCGTCTTTTAATAATAGCGTTAACGCACCTTCTACACCTAAATCTTTAACCGTTACAGGTTGATTTGCAAAGTTATAAGCAACTACGATGCGAGATAGACGCGCTTTTAAGTCTTGAATATCTGTTGCAAGGCAGAATACGGCCATAATTTCAGATGCGACTGTAATGTCAAAACCGTCTTCACGTGGTACACCTTGTACAGGTCCACCAAGACCAATTACTACGTTACGAAGGGCACGATCATTTAAGTCAACACAGCGTTTCCAAACAATTTTACGCGTATCAATTCCAAGTGTGTTTCCTTGTTGGATATGATTATCAATAAACGCTGCTAATGCGTTATTGGCAGTTGTGATCGCATGGATATCTCCAGTAAAGTGAAGGTTAATGTCTTCCATTGGTACGACTTGTGAAAAACCGCCACCTGCTGCTCCACCCTTTAATCCCATCGTCGGTCCAAGAGATGGTTCACGAAGTGCAATTACTGTTTTCTTACCAATTTTGTTAAAAGCTTGACCTAAACCAACTGTTACTGTTGATTTACCTTCTCCAGCTGGAGTTGGGTTAATTGCTGTTACTAAAACAACTTTACCGTCTTTCTCATCTTGTAAGCGCTTAAAAATATCAAGAGATAACTTACCTTTATAATGCCCGTATGGCTCTAATTCATCTTCTAAAATATTTAAATCAGCTGCAATTTCTTGAATCTTCTTCATACTCGCTTCTTGTGCGATTTCAATATCGGATTTCACTGTTGTAGTAGTTGTCATATACCCTAGTCCCCCTTTAATTGGTTCTGATGATATTGTATCAGTTTTTTGTATTTTCTGCACTTATTTACCTCCTAAAAATTCTTTCATTTCTTTATACGTTTTTTAACATAAATACCCATAAGAATGTTAACGATTGTTGTAACTCTGTAGGTAGTTGACCTAACATCTTCTCATTTACTCCGCGCTTATATACGCCGATGCCATCTATAACTTTAAAACCTTGTTCTTTCGCTAACTGTTCAAATTCCCAAGGCATCATCGTATTACAAACAACGTCTTTTCCATACAAGCGAGGATAACTGTTCTCTCGTGGCTTTGCTGTCGGTCCTAAAATTGCAATACATGCATATCCATCTTTCTTTAACACACGCTTTATTTCATTTAACGCTCGTAATGGCTCTTCCGTCCATTCTAAAGAATTAATTGCCATAATTGATTCAAATTGCTCATTTTCAAATGGTAATGCAGAAAAATCTCCTTTTATAAAAGATAAATTTGGTCCTTCTCCGCGCTCCTTACCTTTTTGAATCATCACTTCCGATAAATCTACTCCCACTGCTTTATAGCCTGCGCTACTTAATTTATATGTACCGTACCCATCACCACAACCAACATCGAGCACTTGTGCTTCTTTCTTTACGTATTGTTCAAAAAACGGAATAATTGTGCTCCTACTCCCGCTATCCCACATTTCCTGACTATTTTTATTCCAAAACTCCGCACTACTATCCCATTTCTTCTCTGCTGATTCATGCCAATTAAATGTTGTCATACATTCCCCTACCTTCACGTATTATCATTCATTTCATTCTACATCATTTTCCAAAATTCCTGTTTTATCCCGCTTGCAGTAAGACACCTACCTCAGAATTCAATGGATGCGGACCAGTTAATGGAAGAGAACTGCTTATAAAAATCCAATTGTTGCTGGCTGATAATCAGTCGTGATGGAAAAAATCCCGCACTTTATCTTCAATAGGAAATGGATATGTTAACGATGGAATACGTATTCTCCAATTTTTGCTTTACTTGGGTTTAACTCATACTCATGTTCTTCTCTTTATGAAAGATACTATAGGTACACCCAATTGAAAGAGAGGGATGTACATGCGAAGAAAGAGAAATCATCATTTTAAAAGTGGTGAAAAAAACGAAGAGTATGCTGCTGAAATATCACCAGCTGGCATTCCAATTAGACATAAGCGTAAAGAAATTGCAAATGAGATAGAAGGTACAAATACCGGCGCAATGGTAGGCTATGTCGCTTTATTTCTTTCGTTATTCTCCATTGCTTTTTATCCAGTTACGCTCGGCTCCCTAGCAATTTTAGTTGGCCTATTAGCTGTCAATTTCGGAGCAAGAACACTTGGATATACAGCAATTGGTTTTGGTAGTTTTTCTGTTTTATTTACTTTACTTTATCCGCTTGCTTTGTCAGCGTTTTAAAAAAACACACCAAGTTATACTTGGTGTGTTCATTCATGATACAACATAATATGACCGCATCCACAACAATGTTTCGCTGTAATTTCTTGAAACACTGGATAATTTTCTTCATCCCTATGCTCAATAAATACTTTTTCAAACCGATACATGTTTGGTGCATATGCCCAATCTTGTTTCGTACGTGCATATAATGTTGAGGAAAAAAACTCCTCACCACCGCAAACGATACATGTGTTCTTCATCGCTATCCCTCCTATGGTTGTCTTACTTCATCTATATGAACATAAGCATAAAAAAAAGACCTTCTATTACTAGAAAGTCTTCTCTGAAACAAAAAGAAATGTACCAAACATTCCTACTCCGCTATATTCTTTTGAAACACCAGCTTCTGTTTTAAATGTTTGCTTTACAGTCATAAAGAATACACCATTTCGTGCATCTGTACTTTCAAATTGTAGTTTTTCTTTTTTACCATCTACATTTTGCGTGCATTCAAAACTACTCTCATTACAATTCAACGCATACTTATCCTCTACATACACTTTAAAATCTGATTCTTTCGGACAAGTTATAAGTAATATTGCCACGAGAATAATACTTACAATACCCACAATTGTATAATATTTCTTCATTTGTACTCCTTTCAAATGACAAGAAAACTTGACTTCATGCGCCAAGTTTTCTTAGTCAACAACCCATTGCCACTCTTGTTCTTTCTTATCAAAAATGAGCCAACCTGTTTCTGTTGCTTCCTCTTTCAATTCATCGATATTATCTAGCACCTCATCCGTACTTTCATACGAACCAACTACATATACCGGAATTTCAAGACCTCTTCTTGACTCAATCTTCCCTGCTAGATCTATGTAAAGACCATCTTCCATTAGTGGAATAAGTCCCATAATCAATTCTTTTGAAATTGCTGGGAAAATTTTTGATTTTTGGAAGAAAGAAAAACGTTTCTTACCGAAAGCACCGAGTTTATACGGAATGACTTTACTTAACATTCCTACAAAATCGGCAATTCTACGATAATACACTTTGTTGTACCATCCGTCATCATGTGAAAAATAAACAAATCTATTTTTCAGTAACGGAAAGAATGTTCTTGCAAGTGGTTCTTTTTTGTGAGCCAAATATAATAATTCTGCAATTTCTTTCGGCTCTAATTCATCTAAATCGCTTGCATCATCAAAATCTACCCAACAAAATTCATCAAATTCATCAATCTCTGCTTGAATTAACTTATGTATATTTTCTTCCTCAACATATTCAAATAAAGTATGATAATGAAAATCCGTCCATTCAAAGTTGTGCTTCAAAAGCAACACTTGATGAAGCGGTGAAGGGATGTTACTCGCAAACTCTTTAAACGTAATTCCTGATGTAATAAAACAATGACCTCGACGATTACCATTAATATATATCATATTCTTTACTTGGTCAGATCCTCCAGACAAAGCACCTAGCCACCTTCGTTTTATATGTTTCAATTCTATAGCATATTTTAACATGAAAAATTTTAGAAACATAGAAAAAACTTCAAAAACTATTTACAATTTCATGTGTTTTATTACATAGTGATTACAAGAAAAAACGCCTGCTCATAAGCAGGCGTTTTTAAAGGATTTCATCAGGGTTTTGAGGATGATGATTTCCCTCTTTCTTTTCTTCTTTTTGGAACATCGATTGAATTTTATCAATTGTTTGTGGAGCTAATTCAATCATTTTTTCTGCTAAATGTGTCGCATTTTGTAAATGAAGAATATTTACTCCATCTTTATTCACCACAAGAAATGCTACTGGTGTAATCGAAACACCACCCGCGCTACCGCCACCAAATGCAGGGTTACCGTTCGCTCTTTGTCCATCATTCGTTTGGAAATCAGAACCTCCTGCTCCAAAACCGAACGCTACTTTAGAAACCGTTAACACCACACCACCGTCAGCCGTTTGAACAGGCTCTCCAACAATCGTATTTACATCAACCATTTCTTTTAAATTTTCCATTGCTGCTTTCATTAACCCTTGAATTGGATGATCCACCGTTCATAACCTCCTTTGTCATATCTTTCCTAGTTTTTCCGAAAGTTTGTGAACTAAACATAAAATTTTATATTGATTTCAAAAAACTTAAGTTGTAATATTTAGAAAAATAAAAAAAGAGGTCGATTCTTTATGATGCGAAAATTAACAAAGAAAGATCATGAACAAGTATTCGCTTACCTAAAAGAAGAAGCAGCCATTAACTTGTTTATTATTGGAGATATTGAAGCTTTCGGTTATGACACAGATTTCCAAGAATTATGGGGAGTATTTAAAGAGAATGGGACATTAAAATCAATTCTACTCCGATTCCACGATTCATTTATACCATATAGTAAAGAAGACTTTGTTACCCTTGATTATGAGGCACTTCTTTCCGCATATAAACCGCTTAAACTCTCTGGCAAGTCAACTATTGTAGAAAGGTTTGAAACTTCTCCAAGTCTACAATTAGGCGCCAAAAATGAAATGTATTTTTGCGAATGTCTAAATGACAACAACTTACCTAGCACGCCTATCCAAGAAACAATTAAACTTGCCACACTAGATGATGTAGAGCGAATTATGCAATTGCGAGGTAACATTGCTGAATTTCCAGTTGCTAATGAATCAGAGAAAATATTAAGACAAGCTCTCAAAACAAATACAGGACGCACATATTATATTGAAAAAGACGGTGCTATTATTGCATCCGCCTCTACTTCCGCTGAAAATTCATTATCCGCTATGGTAGTTGGCGTATGTACACATCCGAATTATCGCGGAAGCGGATACGCTTCGCTCATATTACAAAAAATGATTCAAGACTTTACGAATGAAGGCCGAACGCTTTGTTTGTTTTATAACAATCCAGCTGCTGGACGTATTTATAAACGACTAGGGTTTAAAGACATTGGGATGTGGACGATGTATCGATAATAATGCATAATACACGCAGGAGAGGCTGCCTATTATAAGTAGCCTCTTCTTAACTAATATCTATTCACATGTACTCCGCTTGCCGTTACTATATGATATACTACGTATTTACTTGTTAACGCTTGTTAATTTCTATAACATAAAAAAACAATTTAAATCTTTTATCTTTTCAACTAAACCAATTAGGAACGCTTTATCGTTATTCTCTTTTCTTATTTAGATATATTTTTCGACTTGCTACTGAAATTTTCTAATAAATAGGAAATTCCAATACCTACTCCACCAATAATTAGAGCAACAATAGCTGTTAAAACCTTTTTCCCCATTGGCTGTGGAAAGAAGAAGGAAGAAAAAATAGCACTGCGGTAAAAGTACACATTAAAATATGCCCTTGTTTAAACATGCTTGATTGCTCCTTTTTTCTTTTTCAGATAAAACTATAAGCATAACGTTAAAAGAGGCAACCAGTAGGTCACCTCCCAAGTAAAACGATTAATAATACATGTTACATATTTTCAGCTGTTATTCCATACAATCTATCTCTATTTTGCCCTCTTCTTTTTTCGATTTTTAAATATAATCTCTAACGCTACTACTGTGGTGAATCCTACAGTTAGTTGTAAACCTGTAAACAGCAGTTTATCATTTAAAGGAATACCAGGTGCACTCCACAGCAGCACTGGAGGAACAAGTATGCCAATGATTACTATAGTTCTCATTATCTTTCCCATTTTGTTTCCCCTATCGTATTTTTAAAATCAATATGTATTTTTCAATATTTTTACAATTCTACTAATCTCTCACGTAAAATTAATTCACTCTCATTCAAATACCCTCTATGTATTTCCTCTACAATCTTATCATGATTAAAGCATAACACTTTTTCATCGCCTAAATAACCAACCGGATAAAGAACCCCTACGTAATCAAAATCAAGTTTATCTGCTGAAATGACCATTCTTCCAATAATCATAACAGGTTGGTTTAGATCTTTTAGCTTCACAACTGAACCAATCGGGAAAAGCTCCATCGTCATTCTCCGTTCTTTTTAGATATATTCGACTTGTTACTCAAAATTTCTAATAGATAGGAAATTCCAATACCTATTCCACCAATAATCAATGCTGCAATAGCTGTTAAAAACCTTTTTTCCATTGGCTGCGGAAAAAAGAATGAAGAAAAAAATAAAACCGCGGTAAAAATATACATCAAAATACGTCCTTGTTTAAACATGTGTGATTACTCCTTTTTTTCAGGTTTCAAGAAAAAACCTCCTCCAAAACCTTCGTATGATGCATAAAAACCTTTCTCTTGACCCATGTGAAGCTTATACCCATAAGTCCCTACTCCCAATTCTAAGCGGATTGTTATATCGTGATCACTGAAATACGGAATAATATCCGGAACATCAATTTTCTCTAAAAGCAATTCATACTTGCGCGAACTATATTCCGCACCTACCTTGGCTGTATACTCATCATAACCTACAATACTACTAAAATCGTGCATTTTTTGAGTTACAGTTATATCTTCCATATAAGGAATATCCGTTCGTAAAGTTTATTAGTACCAAGTGCACATACCCCTAAAATAAGAACACCTATAATAAAGCCAATCTTTTTAGGTAATTCATAAGGAGACATAATAGCGACTACAAGTAATATAGCAATTGCAACATATGTAATATATTTTCCGGCCTTAAATGATTGCATATTAATATGCCCCTCTCTTAATCCTTCAATTTATTAGTATCACCTATCCTATAACCATCTCTAACGTATAATCCCGTTTCTTTCCCTAATTAATATTGAATTACCTCTATCCTTTTTCAAACTTTATTATTGTTTAAATTTGTTATGTATTCGTCCTACCACTTTATTCGCCCCCAATGAAATAGCTCCTATAATTAAAACAAAAGTAATAAGAGCAATCTTTTTAGGTAGGCTATATGGCAATAACATAGAAAATATAAGAATAGACGATGTATCGATAATTAAAAGCCGATTTAAAATCGGCTTTTATACATACTCATTTTCTTTTCTCATGCTTTCGCTTCCCTCATTCAGACTATTATACTCACTTCAAAGTCATAATTACCTGTCTTTCAACAAACCCAAACTCTTCGTACATCTCTTTTGCAAAATTCCCAGCAAATACATTCAACCTAATTTCTGAATATTTCTCCTTTAATTCCTTAATACCAGCTTCCATCAGTTCTCGCGATAATCCTCTCCCGCGATATTCTGGGAAAACGTACAATTCATATATAAATCCAAGTTTTTCACGAGAAAAATAGTCTGTATTTTCCCCTATTAATATCCATCCCATTACTTTATTTTCTTCTTTAATGATTAAATAATATGCTCCTTTTTCTACAATCGGCTTTGTAATTTCAATCGCTTTCTCGGTACTTAATTGACAATTCCCTCTCGTCCCTTCAAAAAGCGATTGAGCCGCATATTTTAATATTTCATTGGTATCTTCTTGATTCGCCTTAATTATCATTTTTTACAACTCCCCTTGAATAATAGGCATTACTATCCCTTGTTCAAGATTCTCCGCTTCCATAACAATTGCCGTTAATCCTTGTTCTGTACTTGTTTCATGGAGCTCTCCCTTCTCCCAAAACACAGCTTGTCCCGCCTCTACCTTTATCTTTTCTTTATTTGCCCCACATACATATCCTGCTCCGTCCACAATAAGAAGCAGTTGAGATACAACTGCTTCATGATTACCGATGATTCCATTCTCGTGTAAATGCATAGCACCGATATGTACATTTCCTTGATGGTTTACTATTTTCGACATTATGAAATTAGATTGAAATACTGATATGTGCTTTCCTACTTTTCACTAAAATCAAAAATTTTCATTGCTAGTCCTCCTTATACGTATAAAACCATCCTTACTGTCTGCATCATATGTCCTTCAAAGTCTTCTTCAAATTGCTCTAATTCAGCAAAACCTTTCGCTTCATAAAAGCGTTTTCCTTTTTCATTTGCTGCTTCTACATGTATGTACAATTTACGTATCCCATTTAATTCCTTAATCCCTCTTTGTAATAAAGCACTTCCGATCCCTTTTCCTTGCTGATCTGGTAACAAATAAATCGCACCTAATTCCGCTTCATTTTGTAGTCTAACAGGTGAAAAGTTAGCAAATCCTATTACTTCTCCCTCTTCTTCCGCAACGAATAAATGTGTATTTTTAAGACGATATTTCATTTTTTCATCAGAATATGCCTCGTCTAAAAAACTGTCTTGAATTTCTCTTGGAATAATGCCTTCATATGTATCATGCCAAGCTATTTTTGCTACTGATTGTACAGCGTGAATGTCTTCTTGCTTCATTTCTCTAATTACATATGTCATCTCGATGTCTCCATTCTCTTTAAATTATATTCTGCTAATATACTAGAAGAAATGGCAGAACCATTTTTATAATTCACCTTAATTAATTTTAATTTCTCAATTGAAGCTGTTGCAAAATCAAATTTTTCATAAATATATTCCATTACACTTAAAAACTGCTTTGTATGTAATCTATTTGCAATCGTACAATGCGGAACCCATTTTCCCGGTACGTAATATGAATTTGGATTGTCATGAAAATTTTAAAAATAATCATGATAAGAATGATGAAGTTTTAACAATTCATCGGTAACAATCGGTGCTAGAAAGACCGTTCCATTAGTAGGAAAAATTCCAACAGAAGGAAAAGTTACTGCGTCCATATTTTCTTGAATAGCTACAAACTCCCCTAGTTTCTCCGTATACAAATGAACATCTAACTCATTATAATCCGCAATCGTGATATGAGGTTCTACTCCAGCTAATTGATTTGTTCCCATTATATTCGTTAATTCATTTTGCAGTTCTGTAATTTTATTAGTAAATACACGATCAAATGTAGCAATAATAGCGTACAGTCTTTCTCACCCCTTCGTTACACATAGTGCTTCCCATTCTTCACGAATCATTCCCATTCGAATAGAATCATAGTATGTTCCTTTATAATAACGACACTTTCGCATTCTACCTTCTAAGCTCATTCCTATTTTCTCCGCTACTTTCATCATTCGTTCATTGCCAGACCAAGTCGTGATTCCTACTCTACCAATCTCCATTTTTTCAAATAGCAAATCTCTATATAATGTCAATGTTTCTGTACCGTATCCACCATTCCAGTATGTTGGGTCATAAATCACAAGCCCCATCTCTAACCAACGCGTCGGTTTATATTCCCAATAAAACCCGACTGTCCCAATGATTTGACCGTTATTTTCTATAATTAAATTTGACAGTGGTTCTTCTTTCAAACGAGTTTGCATCTTCTCTTTATAGGAAGAGTATTCTTGCATTGAGAACGGGAAATATGGCGCATCCCATTTCTTCCATTCTGGGCTTTCTTCTTTAAATATGATATTCCATAATGTTTCTATATCCGATTCTTCTATTGTACGAATTGTAACTTTCTTCCCCTTTAATACAACGTTTTGCATAATTCCCTCCTGCATTCACCTTTATTTCATATATAATTATAATATTTTTTCAGAAAAATCAAAACTAATATCATATATTATATTGTATAATTTTGTTATAAGATACCAATTATTGATTTAGAAAGCTGGTGATTCAATGAATAATCAATTTAGTATTGCTTTATTTCTCACTATTATTACGACAAATATTATTCTATATTTCTTCTTACCATCAAATATTGTTACGAAATGGGACTTCAATGGAACGCCTACATCAACAATGGATAAAAGCACTTTTGTAATCGTAAATATAATTATATGTTCCTTCTTATTCTTTGTATTTTTAGCTTTATCTAAAGCAGCGAGTAACCAGAAATTTCTCCATTGGATCGGCAACACAATGTTACTATTCTTATTTTTTGTCGATATTGTCATTGCCCTCATCGCTCTTGGCTTTTCACTTCCTCTTGATCATTTCATATTTTTAGCATTAGGGCTTTTATTTATATTAATAGGTTATTTCAGTTCCAAAATTGATACGACTAAATCAACCATTTCATTAGAATGGAATGATAAGCACCTCGAAAAAAGAGCTTCAAATATTAGTAGTATTTCAATGATGATAGCAGGTATTTTCCTAGCGGGGCTTCCACTTATCGTTTCTGCTCCGTATAGAGGTTATCGCATACTAGCGATTATTTTAGGAATGACGCTTATCATTCTACCAAGTACGATTTATTTACTTATTAAAGACAGCAGGCAGTCCACTCATTGAAAAGGTTAATAGGGAATAAAAAATAGGAGGTTACATCCCTCCTATTTCAGCTCAATATATTACTTTCCTTCTTATTCAGCTCAAGCAAAATGCCTTTCTCTATCCACCCCTCTACACCATCTTTTTTAATTAAATCATATCCTGAACAACTACCATCAATGAGAGAAACGATATCTCCTTTTCTAACGCTTATTTGCGCACAAGAAATATCAGTTTTCACTGTATATTCACCTGACTCAAGTTGTTTCATGTATTCATTTTTTACAGTGAGTAATTTATTTGTTTCCTTTTGCTTACATATTGTGTAATCTTGCATCTTCTCGATAGGCTCTATGTAATAATACGGATATGTCACTCCGCCCTGCATTTCTGAATTCGCATTAAAATCCGCTATTACTTCGTACCCTGGAAAATAGTCTACATATGTATAAGAAAACGTATCGCCCGTTTGTTTCCTCTGAATGATAAATGCATTTAATTGTCCTGCTTCTTTAATTGCATTTCCTCCATCTATTGCAATAATTTTTTTCTCCTCATCAATAACTGGATTGTTAGACGGTGCTTCTTCAGAATAGTTCACGACAGGCCAATGACCAACTATTACATACTTATTTGCTTTATGTGATTTATAAAAAAACTCTGGCATTGCTATCGCATTTTTGCGCTCTGTTTCTTTCCAATCTACTCTATCTTCTAGCCCGGCATGCACAAAAATATAATCTTCTGTTTCAATCGCTGTCGGTAACTCCGTTAGCCAATGTATTTCTTGTGAAAATTCACTTTGCAATGCTTCTCTCACTTCACGAATTGAAGTGCCTTCATGAACTGAAAAATCCAATTGCTCTAGCCATTCATTAAAAATCGAATGCTTTCTCGTACATAAATAATTAATAAGACGAGGATTTTCATTTAGAAGAGCATCAACTAAAACTTCACAATTTCCTTCAACAACGTGAACCTTTGAATTGTTCTTTACAAGATTCATAACATAGTTTACTACGCCTACGCTATCTCGTCCTTTCTCGCAAAGATCTCCATTAATAATTAAATAATCTTCATCTTTAAAGTTAACTTTATGTAGTGCTTCTTTTAAAAGATTTAATTCTCCATGAATATCAGATATGACGATAACTCTAGCATCATTAGGGATTGATAGTTTCTTTATTTTCTTCAAGTATAAGCGCTCCAATCATTCTCTTTATTAAATTAAAATAATTCGACAAAATACACTATATAACCTTTTCAAATACATATACCATAACTTACAACCTATTTACGGTTTAATAATAACTTAAAAAATAAGAAGAAGCTGTTCCCAACTTTTGCGGGACAACTTCTTCTTATTTTTTATAATTCTTTATGAAAAGAATAACTCACTTTATCATACCCTTCTCTTTCATAAAAACGATGCGCATCAATTCTTGCAAATGCTGATGTGAGGACGATAGATTCACATCCGTTTTCCTTTCCCCAGTTCTCTATATACGAAAGTAATACATTTCCATGTCCTTTTGAACGATGTGCGTCTGCCGTTACAAGGTCATATACGAAAACGTGCTTCTTATTATAAAAGTTCGTACAAATCGCTACACCTGCAAGGCTAACAACTTCATCCTCCTCATTACGCAGCGAAAATAGTTTATAATTTTCTTCTTTCATATTTCGAAATAAAGAGCTTGTTTCCTCTTTTGAAAGTTTCGTTCTTAATTGCTGTAAAACAGGTAATACTTCATATAATTGCTCTTCTGTTACTACTTCTTTAACATTCATTTTTAACTCTCCTCTAACTATTTATTTAATTTTCTAAATGTTGTATCATTATTATAGAAAGTAACTGCCCTTTACTTAAGTGACAGTTTAAGTATTTTTTATAAGGCCAGTTTTAAAGGAGAGTTTTATATGGATTTTACTATCCCATTGCAATTACAAAGTAACACACCTATTTACTTGCAAATTTACGACTATATAAAAGCTGAAATTATACAAGGGAGTATTTCTGTTGGCACACGTCTACCCTCACACAGAAATTTAGCATCACAACTTAATATTAGCCGCATCACTGTTGAATCAGCTTATCAACAATTATTAGCTGAAGGTTATGTAGAAAGTAAACCGAAACTTGGTATTTTTGTAGCAAATTTCGATATTGACGTTATCCCAAACAAAAAACGAAATGCAGCAATGAAGACGAGCAATTTAATAGACGAAAAATTCGAATATGATTGTAGCCAAGGGCTTATTGATCAAAATACATTTCCGATTACAAATTGGAAACGAGCATTACAAGAATCCATTCTTACATACGAAAATGCACTATTTGCCAAAGAAGACCCTCAAGGTGAATTCGCTCTTCGAGAGCATATATCAACATATTTATATCATTCTCGCGGTGTACATTCTTCACCTGATCAAATTGTGATCGGTGCCGGAACGCAGCCACTTCTCTGGCTACTACTTCAACTGCTTGGCCCTACAAAAGAATACGGCATTGAAAACCCTGGATTTCACCGTATACACGCAATCATTAAAAGCTGTGATAGACAAATTCATCCCATACCATTGGATGAAAAAGGTATTGATATTTCTAGCTTATATAATACAAATGCCAATGTCGCATACGTTACACCATCACACCAATTTCCACTCGGGATTATTATGCCTTTATCTAGAAGAACAGAATTGTTAAAGTGGGCTAATGATTGCAGCGGATACATTATTGAAGATGACTATGACGGTGAGTTTCGCTACGCTGGTAAGCCGATTCCTTCTTTGCAAAGTCTTGATTCAAATGAACGCGTTATTTATATGGGGACTTTCTCAAAATCTTTTTTACCTTCTTTACGAATGGGATATGTTGTTTTACCACCACATCTTTTAAAAATATATCAAGAACTGCATGGAATTTTTAAACAAACAGTCGCTACAATACAACAACTTGCTTTTGCTAACTTTATACAAAGCGGGAATTGGGAACGTCATCTTAACCGGAGTCGTACACTATATAAAAGAAAACATCATACGTTAGTAAAATCCATTATGAAAGAAATGGGGGCTAATGTTCAAATTCTTGGCGAACAGTCTGGACTTCATATTGTTTTATGTGTAAATAACAGTATGAATGAAAACGAACTGATTGAATCCGCTAAAAAACAAAGCGTTAAATTATACCCGCTTTCTCCATATGATTTCGTGAATGATTTACGTAAGGAATCATACGTATTACTCGGTTTTGGTAGCATTCCAGAAAATAAAATTGAAACGTTGGCTATATTATTGAAAAACGCTTGGTTCCCTAGTTGCAAGGAAACTTGTTAACAGTGGGTTTAACTTGTAACATACTAACAATTCAACAAAATAAAAAAGAAGGCTGTTCCAAAATAACTTTTTGGACAGCCTTCTGCTAGTTATTCACCTGACCTAGCTTTCCTTCCCGGACGTTTCACACCAGTCGTTTCTGTTGAATAAGAAGCTTCAATTATAGCGGTTGGATCTACAGAGAGAACGAGATCTTTCATTTTCGGATAAATGAATCGGTTTGTAATGCAATAAATGATTCTCTTATGCTCCCCTAAAAAACCACCTTCTCCATGTAGATACGTAACAGATAGTTGCAATTCTTTCATAAGTAAATCGCCTATTTCTTTATTCTTACCAGAAATAATCATAACGCTCTTACCTTGATTTATACCATCTAATATAAAATCAATCATTTTCGTAACAATATAGAAAATGGCTAATGAGAACATCGCTTGTTCGATTGAAAATAAAATGGCAACAAAGATGAAAATAACTGCATTTACTGCAAGTAAAAATGTACTAATCGGTACATTAAAGTGTTTATTCATCCAAACTGCTAACATTTCCGAACCGTCAATTGCTCCACCCATTTTAACAACAATCCCAACACCAATTCCGAACAGCACTCCACCATAAAGTACAATTAATAACTCAGAAGTCGTAATTGCTGGAAATGGTTTTAAATAAATTAATCCGAGTGTTGTAACTACATTCGCATAAGATGTACGGATAAAAAATTTCTTTCCCATTACTTTTGCAGTAAATAATAAAATTGGGATATTAATTCCTAAGAACACACCATAAAGCGGCAATCCTGCGACTTTATTTGCCATAATAGCAATAGCCGTTACCCCGCCATCTACTAATCCATTAGGTGCTAAAATAAGCTCTAATGAACCTGCTACTATAATTGAGCCAATTGTTAATAATACGTATTCAAATACTTTCTTCATTCATTACCCCCAAAACTTATATATTTTCTTAGTATTATTTTAACGTAATTTTACTACTAATTCAAAGGTATCGATTTATATACAAAAAAGTTTCACCTTTATCGCTATTTTTATGTAACACGTAATACTAGAAACACACTTACAAATTAAAAGTAAGTGTGTTTCTAACATCTATTTAATCTTTACGTATGGCTTCATTTTTAATTCAAATATTTCCTCAACTGCCCTTTGATATCCACCAGCATTTCTAAGCGAATCTCCCACTTTACGACTATTTTTCTTAAACGTCACATCATTCATTACTTTCTTTACAGTCTCACGTAACAATTCAGAAGTTAACTCGTTACGATTAAGTGTTATGCCTGCCCCTACTTCAGTCAATCGTTTTGCAACGAATGGCTGATCTCCTGTTACCGGAATTACAACTAATGGGACACCGTAATATAACGCTTCACTCGAACTATTCATACCACCATGTGTCACGAATACATCAGCATGCTGTAATACTTCTAATTGCGGGACATAATTATACAACTTAAAGTTTTTCGGAATATTTTCAAATCGACTTATATTTATCTTCTTACCAACGACTAATACGACTGTCGCATCTACATCTTTAAACGCTTCAAAACATTTGTCATAAAGAGCAGGTTGTTCATTAAAAACTGTTCCCATAGAAATGAAAATCACTTTTTTATTTTTTAAATCTTCGGTAGGAAAACTCCCCACTTCTTTTCGAGTAGCAATTGATGGACCGACAAATTTATACGATTCATCAAATACATCTGAACGCGGCTGATATTCTTTTGAAGTATATACAATCGTAATATCGCCAGGATGGTTCATAATATCATACATACTATTACATTTCATTCCATACTGCTTATTCCATCTTTCCATTCCCGATAAACAAGATTGATATAATGGATTCATTTCATCTACTTGTCTCGATTCTTGCCCATCATGAAAATTAATGTACTGATTAACAGCAAACGTTGTACAAGATGAAACGCTTGGTAATTGTAAAATATTCGCTATAATACGTCCTACTGGAAAATGATTATCATATATTAAATAATCATATTTTTCCTCTTTTGTTTCTTCTACAATTTGAGTAACAATACGCTCTGATGCTTCAATCATATGAGATAGCATCATCAAAGGGCTCCCACCTTCATTTACTCGTTCCATAATATTAATTTGAGAGAGAAAATTCTCAAACACTCGGAATTCCGCACCTGTTGCTTCAATCTTCTTTCTATAATCTTCAATACAATACGAAACAACTGTTTCTCCTCGTTGGATTAACTCACTTACAATAGCTAAAGTCGGATTAATATGACCTTCCCCAGGGAAATTTATTACGAGTACATTTGCCATAATATTCTCTCCTATCCAGTCAATCTTATAAAGTTAACAATTAATTATATTAATTAATTTATGCCTATTATAAATGAATGCATTCTACTTCTTCATGCTTTTCTCTTCATTTTATTATTGAGAAATATTTTCTATAATCTACATTATTTTGATTCACAATCTTATAAATGAATGCTTAGTTTTACTTTTACTCTTCATAGATTTAAAGATATGAGTCTTACATTCAAGTCTTACTACTATAATTTTTAGACAATTCACACAAAAATGTAGAAATATAATGTTTTTAATGAATTTTCGCTATAAATGTAACTATGCTTTCAATCTTTTTATCTTTATCCTCATAACACATCATCTGTTATATAATAAATTTATAGAATTTACAGAAAAAGGAGTCCTTTCATGCTACAACAACTATTCAATTCACCTATTCTATCCGTTCAGGCCTTGCACCCAGGTTATGAAGATCATGCAAGTGATGTTTTTCTCGTTCAAACAGAAGATACAGAAGTTATCGTTCGTACCTCTAAAATGAATGAAGAACCAAATAATGATTTTTGGTGGGGATGTAAAAATCTATTTGGAATTGATCCAAGGAACGTCCATCATTTAGAAACTGTACATACATTGCTGCAAGAACATACGAATCTTCCTATCCCAACAATATTAGAAAAACATGTTTTAAATGGCCGTGAATTTGTGGTGGTCGAAAAGTTAGTAGGTAACACAGTTCAATCTTTTATCGAGCAACCAGATTCTATTTTATTTAGCCTAGGAAAAGGACTTGCAGAAATACATAAGTTTAAAGCCGATTTTATAGGAAATCCGTCAGGCACGTTCAAAATTCCACTAAATGAATTCCAATCACATATTTTAAACGTGAGTAAAGAGCTTGTGAATATGTTTTATTCCGATGATGAACGCATACAAGATGCATTTCCTACCTTTGAATCACAGCTTTCTTCCCTGTCCGTACCAAAAGAAGCTACACTCGTCTTACTTGATATGGACCCTACCCAATTTTTATATGACGGTACAACTATTACGGGTTTAGTAGATACTGAAGCTTACGCGGTTGCCCCGCGAGAGTTTGATTTTATCGGACTAGAATATGTACTTACTGAAAAAGAAGCACATGCCTTTCAAAGTGGTTACGAAACAATTATGCCTATTCCTCATCTTGTAGAATGTAGACAACCATATCGTTATTTATACCGACTGTTATCTGTGCAAGGTAGTGTGGAATTAAAGGAATGGTTAAGTTACCCATCCTATTTTTAAATACAAATGAGAGGGAGTATACAATGGATATTCAGAAAAAGCGTTCTGTAACAGAAAGTGAAATACAGCAAATGAAGGATTTGGCTTATATTTGCGGGCAACAAGACAATCTTGATTACTCTTCAGATTTACATATCAACTTTTTAAAAAATCGAAATGAAGATCATATAAACGATTTTCTTCTTTATAACGGTACTCAATTAATTGGCACTTTAAATATGTATGATTTCGAAAGACCAACAAAGCTTGAACTAATAGGCTTTGTACATCCTCATTTTAGAAAACAACGTTTCGGAACTACCCTTTTACAAACTGCAATGAAAGAAATACAAAATAGAGAGACAGATGAAGCTCTTCTTATTATCAATGGGGATTCTATTTCTGGGAATGAATTTATAAAACATATGAAGTTACCGTATTTATATAGTGAATATAGTATGGAGTTCAAAATAAACGAAATTCAAAAAACAACAGATAATAATATACAGCTTACTCTTGCATCTTCAGAATCACTGCTTGACCTTATTGAGATTTCTAGTAAAGCTTTTGGTGATTCAGTAGACAATACGGCTACATGGTTACAAAAAATGATGACTTCACCTTCTCATAAAGTTTACAGTGCTCTTATTAACGAAAAAGCTATTGGAACAATTACAGTTACTGAGCAAGAACAATCTACTACATTATCAGGATTCGCTGTTCATCCTTCTTATCAAGGTAAAGGATATGGAAAAGATATTCTTAGTTATATGGTACATACCCTTATTACAGAAGGAACTTCAACAATTGAATTAGACGTCGAAACGAAAAATAACCATGCTTTAAAACTATATACACAATGTGGTTTTAAAATTAAAACGAAGCATGACTATTATAATTTAATGAATAGCACGGAGAATATTTATGTCTAAAAAACTTATTTATTCTGATTATGATATTTTCGCATCTATTTATAATAAACATTGGGGACATTTTGCCGAACACTCCTATCTAGCTTTTGAAAAACTCGTTTTACAATATGCACAACCACATTCTCATATTTTAGATCTTTGTTGCAGGACTGGTCATCTTACTAGGAAACTACTTGATAACAATTTTGTAGTAACTGGTATAGATGGTTCTACTCAAATGATTGAATATGCACGTGAAAATGCGCCAGATGCAACCTTTTTCGTCGATGACGCTCGCTATTTCAATATAAATGAGCAATTCCACTACGTCATCTCTGCCGGTGATAGTTTAAACCATATTATGAATTTAGATGAACTAAAAAGTGTGTTTCACAACGTTTACTCCGTATTACATAACGAGGGTATATTCGCATTTGATATGAATATGGAAAAAGGATTTCTTGAAAACTGGATTGCTTCGTTTCATATTTCAGAGAAAGAATATGTTTGTACGATTGATTCTACATTTGATAATAAAAACAAAAAAGCAGAAATGAATTTCATATTATTTACGCGTGATACAAATGATATTTGGAAAAGAAGTGACTTTTCTTTTAAAGAAACATGTTACACTAAAGACGAAATTACTCATGCATTACAATCTGTAGGTTTTAAAAATATTCAATCGTACGGTACAAATAGAGCATTTTTCACTTGCCAAAAATAAAAAAACTGAATCTAAATGATTCAGTTTTTTCTTAATATATTTACAACTGCAGTTGTTTCGTCATTTTCTTTATAAACACGCGGAATTCTTCTATCTAGCATACATGTAACTTCATAGTTTATTGTACTTAACATATCCGCTATTTCTTCTACTGTGATATTTTCTTCACCTTGTTTACCGTAGAATACTACTTCGTCTCCTACTTGTACTGGCATCGCTTTTGAAACATCCAACATTAACTGATCCATACAAACACGGCCAATTACAGGTACTCGAACCCCGTTAATTAACGCATAGCCTTTATTAGATAATTGACGATTATAACCATCAGCATAACCAATTGGTACAGTCGCAATCCATTCTTCACCAGTTGTTACATACGTATTCCCATAACTTACACCACGATTTTTCTTCGCATGTTTAATATGAGCCACTTTTGATTTTAACGACAACGCAGGCTGTAAAGAAACGACTGAATGATCCACCTCTTTTGATGGATACATACCGTACACTCCTATTCCAACGCGCACCATATTTTGAAATGTGTTACTTAATTCCATTGATCCTGCACTATTTGAACTATGAATATATGGTATTTGAATTCCTAATTCTTTCGCTGTATTAACAGCTTTTTCAAATAAACTTGTTTGCATATTCGTATATGATTTATCGATTTCATCTGCCGTAGAGTAATGCGTAAATATCCCTACTACTTCTATATACTCCATACGGTTTAATTCTTCTAAAAATGGTTTAACTTCTTCTTCTTGTAAACCGATACGACTCATTCCTGTATCAATTTTCACTTGAATTTGTACTTTCTTTTGAAGACGGTTTGCAATTTCATTTATACCATGTAAATCTTCTACTCTATAAACAGTCATCATAACGTCATATTGAATTACATCTTCTACAGCCGCTACTGGTGTGTATCCTAAAATTAAAATCGGCACAGTAATTCCTGCTTCTCTTAATTCTATTGCTTCATCTACAAATGCAACTGCAAGTTGATTTATTCCAGCTTCAATTGCAGCTTTGGCAACTTCAACTGCCCCATGGCCATACCCATTCGCTTTTACAGCAGCCATCATCTTAATTTCTTCATCATTTACATGTTTTTTAAATTCTTTTACATTATGTTTTACAGCATTTAAGTCAATTTCTACAATTGTATCTCTTCCATATTTCAAACTCATTGGTCTAACTCCTAACTCAATAATTGCATTCCATTCTATTTCACGTTTCATATGACCTTTTACAATATAATACTTTTCATTATGCTAGTCAAACTACTAGAATTTTCAGAATTTTGAGTATGATATAATATCCTCAAGAAACTATTATATACGGAGACGAGGAGAATTACAATGTTTGTTCAATCTGCATTACATCAACTAAAAGTTGCTATTGATACTTCTATTTATATGCTTAACCAATATAGTGAAAACGATTTAAAAATACAACCGATTCACTCAAAACGATCATTATTTGAAATGTGTACACATCTTTCTCTTATTTGTCATGCTGATTTGCTCATTTTAAATGGTATTCCAGAAAAAGAATTACATACCTTTTATATAGAACATACGCCCGTAACAGTTGCTCAAATGCAACAAACGATGATTGAAGGATACAACCTTCTCTCCAAAACATTTCTTTCCTACTCCCAAATAGAATTAGCAGAAGTTATGACTGCCTATTGGGGTATTTCTTATTCGCGCTTTGAATGGTTACTTGAAATCGTTGCACACTTTTATCATCATCGTGGACAAATTCATCTTTTATTATGTGAGCATATGAAAGATCCTCGCATTCCTTTATTTGAGTGATTTTCCACTTATTCATTAATTATAAATAGAGAAGCTACAAAACCAATAAAAAGTAGCATTCCTAATAAAATAAATGTTTGAGCATACCCTCCTATTTTCATTAGATAAATAGAAATAATAGGTCCTATACTAGTACCTAAAAATAAAATAAAAGTATAAATAGATACTGCTATTCCCCTCGCTTTCCCTCCTAATTGACCTACAAGAGAAACTAAAGACGGAACGGATATAGCAATACCTATTACAAAACAGACACTCATCATTACAAGTAGAGATAGATACGAAACAAAGCCCATTGAACTTAGACTAAAAATAGCGATCAACAATCCTCCCTGAAGAACTTTTCTTACTTCAAACCTCTTCGTTAAACGACCTGCAAGCGGTGACAGCAACATACCAAATAGCCCCGCTAAGCGAAAATAAAGAATTTGTTCTGCAGTTAAATTGTAAGTAGGAGAGCTCAAATAATTCCCTAAAACAGTATACATATTAACAAAAGCCATTAATAAAACAAATGCAATTATATAGCTTAATACTAAGCTTTTATTTGTAAAAACTTTACCCATCTGTTTAATTGGCCCCAAAATATCAGTATAGGATTGAGACGTCTCTCCTTTCGGAAGAGAATAATAAACCCATATAGCAGTACTTATATAGACAATGCTAAGAAGAAAGAAAACCATATGCCATCCAAAATGCTGACTAACAGTAGTACTTATTACCTGCCCTACAATTCCAGCTACTAAAAAACCAGTACTAACAAATCCTATTGTTGTAACCCTTCTTTCTACTGGGAACATTTCTACAACGTAGGCTAGCGCTACTGGAGAAAATGTAGCTGCTGCTATCCCTTGTATACCTCTAAAAATAACAAGCCAAAATAAACTATCTACAAACCCTAAGCAAAAAGAAACAATCGACAGTGCAAGCAATCCAATAAAAATCACTTTTTTTCGTCCATATTTATCAGAAATTGCCCCAAATAACAAACACCCTATAGCAAAGCCAACAGAAAATATACTTCCTGTAGCTGCCGATTGTGCTAATGACGTATTAAAAATGTTTGAAAATAGAGAGATTAAAGGTATTGTTACATATAGGCTAGACATAACTACCATACCCGACCAACATAATACCGCTGTCATTATTGTATAATTCTTTTCACTATTTACTTCCTTTCCTATTTCCATCATAAACTCTCTCCCTTATTACGATTTGTTTTTATTAGTTTAAACTCTCTAAATTACTAAAATAGCATTCCTTTAACTCTTATTTATTTTAATTACATAGCAAAAATTATCACCGTTCATAAAGTTAGTTAAGCATATAATAAGGTAAGCTAATTATATGTCCGAATAAATAAGTTGATCTTCATAATCAACTTATTTACCTACCTTCTCCTAATTTCACCTGCATAGTTGTTTGCATTTTATTTAATAGCTTTTCTAAAACTTGACGCTCTTCTTGATTAAAGCCATCAACTAACGAAGCGCAAGATAACCAAAAAGTTGGTAAAGAATGTGTAACTAGTTCTTTTCCTTTCGGAGTAATTTTCACCTTTAATCTTCTTCGATCTTCAGAATGGTGGAATCTTACGATTAACTCTCGTTTCTCCATCCAATCTAATAAGCCAGTGACAGAAGCACGTGTAATCCCTAATCGACTCGCAATATCCGAAGGACTCATGTTCACCTCTTCCCCATTCGCTTCCATTTCACGCAAAATAAACAATAGTAAAAAATCTAATTTACTCTCTGAAATACCAAGCGGAGCTAAATCTACGTCAACCGCATCAAGAACATTATCAGACGTCCATAACATTAACAAACCAAGTTTTGCTGCGATTGGATCCGTTTCCGCTGACGCTGTCTTTTTGATTAACTCTGCGTACGGCTCAATCCCTAAAGGAAGAGAATCTTTTCTTGAATCCATTCATCTTCACTCTCCTTTCTCATTAAATAATTAGCTTACCTAATTACTTTCTCATTATACTCATATTTTTCCTTTTATTGCAAGCACATTGTTGAACAAAAAAATCCTATTATTAAAACAGGATTTTTCACACTGACTAGCTATCAGTTTTAAATAATGTGCAACTTCTTTAAGGCATAAGAAATTCCGCCTTCACTCGCCTTCGTTGTAACGAAATCAGCCCTTCTCTTCAACTCCTCTCCACCATTTCCCATCGCAACCCCTAATCCTACATACTGCAACATCTCAATATCATTTCCACCATCACCAAAAGCAATGGCTTCTGATTTACTAATATTTAAATATTCCAATACTTTTTGAATTGCAGTTAGCTTCGATACTTTACTATCTTCCAATACATTCATAACGTAACCATGAAAACGGTCAAACGTAAGTGCTGGATATCTTTCAATGAATTTTTGAGCTTCTGCTTCATCAGCATACAGACATATGCAATACATCTCATCTGACAAGTTTTTAACTTTGTCAGGATACCGCTCTAAATTTAAAGTTTCATTTAACGCTCGTATGACACGTTCATCTTTGGAGGCAATATCATTCATTGCAAATTCTTCTGTAAAGTAAGAAACACTGTGACCATGTAATTCAGCAAAATTTGAAATATCATGAACGATTTCGCTTGAAAGTACTGATTTATGTATAACTTTTTCCCCACATTTTATATGTGCACCATTTGCAGAAATATACGTTTTTATGCCTAGTCCCTTAAATTGTGAGCATAAACTATATGGTCTCCCTGTTGTAACAACTACATGAACTCCATTATCTATTAACCTTCGTATCGCTTCTTTTGTACTTTCGTGCATACTTCTATCAATCTCACTTAATAACGTACCGTCAACATCGAAAAATACAACTTTGTACATAAGTTTTTACATCCCGTCCAAATGATTCGTATCATTAATGAAATGCACCGTTTTTTGTTCACCCTCAATTTCAATTAAACTTATTCCCGTATCTCCCATTTTGAAATAGTAGTCCATTGAAATTGGCATTTTGAAAAATGCACATAATAGACTTTTAATTACGCCTCCATGGGCAACAATTGCAATTCGATCATATGTATTCTCTGTCATAATTTTAGAAAAGATTCCTTCTATTCTCATTCGAAACTCAATAAATGACTCTCCGTTTTCAAAACGGTCATGAAGAAACTTTGGCTCTGGATATTTCTTTGCTTCTTCAAATGATAAACCAGCTTGTATTCCATTATTAAACTCCATTAATTCCTCTTCTAATTGAATTGGACAACCAATTGCTTCTGCTAATGTTTCACCCGTTTCGCGAGCGCGTTTTAATGTGCTTGCCCAAATGAAATCTGGTGCAAAATCTTTTTTCACTTTCTGTACAAGTCTTTGTACTTGTCGTCTTCCTTTGTCAGTCAACTCAAAATCAGCTCGTCCTTCATGCACATGTAAAATATCAGCTTCTGATTCTCCGTGGCGTATTAGTAGTATTTGCATGTTTCTCTCTCCCCCTTTATTTAACATTCACAAAATTCTATTATATCATATTTTAAGATTTCAAAATAAAAAGGAACGGTCTCCCGTCCCTCATCCATTCACTTTTTCCGCATCATTCCAATAATATTTACTAAACGCTTCTGTTAACACATCAATTGTGTTATATAATTCATCTAACGTATTATCAACACCACCAACTTCAATTAACATCGCATTTTTCGATAGATCTTGGTTATAAACGCCATTTCCATCTTTTTTATACTTCGGAAAAATCCCTCTACTTAATCCATAATAGTTTTCATCTAAATAACTATTGATCGCTCTTGCAATTTTTTCATTTTCAGCACGGCCTTCATTTTCCATCCCAATAATAAAATATAATCTTGCATACGATTTTCCATTAATTACTTTTGTTGTTACTTTCTTACGCTGATCATCACGATGTATATCAATCGGAAACGCAATTTTATTATTTTGTGCTAATGCTCCTTTTACATATTCATGAGATGCTTTATATGACTGATACCATACCCACTTTTTACTCGCTAATAAATCACCCATATTCGTTTTATCGTGAATTACTGGAATTCCTTGCCCCTCAAGTTGTTCCTTCATACGTTTTCCTAGTAAGGACACATTTACATCTGGGCTAGATGGATCAGTTGCCCCTGGTAATAATGGAAAGAAGGATTCCCAGCTATGTGTATGATAAATATATACTGCACTTTCACCTTTTTTCGCTCCGTTCTTTTTCTGAACCGGATTATTCTTTTCCGCTTCTGTAACTTTATCTTTTGCTACTTCCCGTTCTTTCGTTACTTCTTCAATCGGTACACTAGATTCATTTGGGATATTCGTCAAGTTTGTCCCTTCCCCAGCTACGATAATATTAGAATAATACTTTGACATACCAGGTACTTCTTTACCGACGAATGTTCTTAAATCTTTAATTTTCAAATCTGTCGCAATAGAGAACATTAAATTCCCAACTGACTCTCTTTTATTCTGCTTAAAATAATCAAATCCGTAATAGTGATTCTCACTTTCTATCATTTGAACAAAACCTTGCATCGATACTTTTCCAAACCATTGATTTGCATAATTCGATTTCATTGTATGTAAAAGTGACGTCAAAATCGACGCTATTATAATTACTATTAGCGCATATATAAGGAGTAACGAAATTAATTTCTTCCCATGTATTCGAGTTGCATACTTTTTCACTGCATCACCTTCTTTATACATGGATATGTACAAGCTTTTCGGAATATACGCACAAAAAAAGAGAAATGGTATCCCATTTCTCTTCCTCACTTTTATTGTTCTTTTCCTGTATCATTTGAAGGTAGTTTCTTCGCTTGTTTTTCTTTAAATATTTCTCCAATTGCCCCAAGAGTACCAAGTGTTTCAATTGCATTAGACGGAATAAAGACTTTATTTGCTGGTCCTTTTGCAACTTCAGCTAATGATTCGAATGATTTGTAAGCAAGTATGCGCTCATCCAAATTCGCTTCACGAAGCAATTCAATACGGTTTTGTTCTGCTTTTGCGATTTCTTCAATTGCTCGCGCTTCCCCTTGTGCCTCTAATTCTTTTGCTTCTCTTATACCTTCAGCTTCGCGAATACGCGCTTCTTTATCCCCTTCAGCCATCAAGATTTTACTTTGCTTTTCCCCTTCAGCACGAAGAACTTTATCTTGTTTTGCTGCTTCAGCTTCTAAAATAATTGCACGTTTATTACGCTCAGCCTTCATTTGTTTTTCCATTGATGCTTGCACATCTTTTGGCGGGTTAATATCAACAACTTCGACACGTTCAATACGTACGCCCCATTTTTCTGTTGCTTCATCAAGCGCTAAGCGGATTTCTGTTGAAATTTTTTCACGACCAGATAACGTTTCATCCAGTTCCATTTTACCGATAATTTGACGCATCGTTGCTGAAGTAATATTACGAACACCATATTCATAGTTTGAAATACCATATGTCGCAAGTTCTGGTTCAACAATTTGATAGAAAATAATTGTATCTATTTCTACTTGAACATTATCTTTCGTAATTACTTTTTGCGGTGGTACATTCGTTTGTTGAATACGTAAGTCGTGATATACACGAACACGATCTACAATTGGGATTAAAATATTTAATCCTGGGTGCATTATACGTTGAAACTTACCAAATCTTTCAACAACCCCAACTTTTTGCTGAGGAATAATTTTAATTGTTAATGCGATAAATGTAACTACAATTAGTGCGAATATAATCGTTAACGTTAATGCTACCATACTTATTCACTCTCCTTTTTTACTTGTAATATAGTACTATGCCTCTTTATAACAACGACTTTTTCTCCAGCATCAATTGAAGAATCTGCAATAGCTGTCCAAGTATCTCCATCCACCTTCACAATACCATTCGCTTCATTTGTAATCGCTTGCATAACAATCCCTTTTTTACCAACAAGCATATCTACTGTATCAGTAAAACCTTTTGCCTCTCGAAAGTTTTTGGAAATTCTTTTCGTAAAGAATGTCAAAGTTAAACTTACAATTGCGCCAACAGTAACTTGTAACAGTAGTGCATCAGGAGCAAACAAAGCAATAAGACCTCCGACAACAGCTCCAATTCCAAGCCAAAGCATGTAAAATGTAATCGACAACATTTCTGCAATAAATAAAATACCAGCTATTATAAACCAAATTACCCAAGCAGCCATATGCAACCCTCACTTTCTTTCTCATTTTCTATATGTATATGAAGAAAAGAATGGTTTATCCGCCCTTTCTTACACTTGGGCGTTTGCTACAAGCTATTGTACATACTCACTGTTACAATGATTATTAATATAATACTATATCGATATATTCTTCATTATACATGAAAATTCCTTTCAAAAAGTGACAAAAAATTAAATTCTTTAAAAATTTCATTTTTTAAATTACAATTATTCTAATTACTAAATACTATTTTTATAGAGGTGTTATTCTTATTGAGAAACCTGTCACTAACCTACTACTTAGGTTCCAAAACATGCATTACTCTCGCTGACATCGTATATGTAATGATTATTACAACTCATATTTATATAGCAACTAAATCAGCTACTATTACTGCTCTTTTTCCATTATTACAAGTTATCACAAATCTAATTGCTAACATCTCTGCACCACTAATAATAAATCGTTTTCCGTCTTATACGTTGTTATATACGCTACAATGGCTAAAAACAGTCTTTTTACTATTATTAATGATTTTGTTTCCAGTCTTATCCACAAACATTATAGCTCTATTAACTTTTATTTTTTTCATTTCATTATGTAGTGGATGGAGCGCTCCATTACTATACAGCATTCTTCCGCGCCTTACACCGAAAGAAAAATTAGTAAAAGTAAATAGTATCTTTTCCTTTTCAACACAAATTGCGCAAGCCGCCGCTTATTCATTTACGAGTGTTATCGTTCTTCTCATTGGCGCTACATCTACACTCATGATTAATAACATGTTAATGATTTTTGGATGTATTGCATTACACCTTTCATTACGTACCATACATACTGAACGAATAGCAGATCCTCCCTCTTCAAAAAGTACTGCTTTATCGGAAGGTTGGAAACTCTTATTTCAAAATCCTTCTCTCCGTACCGTTACATATATGGACTTAATTGAAACTTTCGCCGGGACAATATGGATTGGCGCTATTACGATGGCATATGTTACGACTATTCTTCATAAAGGCGAAGAATGGTGGGGATATATTAATACAAGTTATTATGTTGGCACGTTAATCGGTGGTCTATTAGCATGGAAAATGAGTTCCTATATTCAAAACAATTTAATACGATCTATGTCGATTGGCTCTCTTATATTTAGCATTCTTACATTTTTATATGGTATGACGAGCAGCGGATTTATTGCGCTTTTTCTATGTGTTCTAATGGGACCATGTTATCAAATTAGAGATATTTCCCAAACGACTGTTTTACAATCAAGTGTCGCCCCTGCTTTATTATCAAAAATGTATACAGCACATGGTGTACTTCTTTCAACAGCCTCTGGACTATCTATGCTTAGTGTTGGCATTATTACTGATATGTTCGGTGTTCGTACAATTTATATCATCGCTTCTATTCTTATTTTATGTTCCGCTTGTTTATCTTTTAGTTTATTAAAATATCATAAAACAGAGCAGAACGATATTTCACTTTAATCACTAAAACAAAAAGGACAGGCATTCCCTGTCCTTTTTATTTATTCTATTCATGACAAGTTTGGGATTTTTCTATGTTTTGTCGCCTGTTCAAAAGCATAAGCTAGCTTAATTAACATCCCTTCACTAAAGGCAGTACTTGCAATCGTAATTCCAAAAGGTCTCCCGCTTTCCATATACCCTGCAGGTATTGCTATAGACGGATAACCCGCTTTCGCACATATAGTAGAAGCTATATAGGAAGGAAACAGTATCGCATCAAGATTATATTTTTCCAATGTAAAATCAATGCCTTGTTCTTGTGAAAAATATATATCTTCTAATCTTGCATTTAAATATTCTGGATTTCGTAACGTATTAGGAAAATCTTTTCTTCCTTCTAACTTAGTTTGTCCATATTTTAAAGCTCTTTCTGCTATGTTTTTATTAAACTCCATTAACTCCGAAATAGAATGTACCGGCATAGTAGAAGGTAATTTAGAAAGATAGTTATCTAAACTATGCTTCAGTTCATAAAGCGGCACTCCCCAACTCCATTCTCTATGAAAAGAAGGCATATTAATATTTTCTACTACTGTCGCTCCTTCATTACGTAATACTTGGATCGTTTCCTTAAACAAGATTTCATCATACTCACCATTTTCGTAATAATCTTTTGGTGCATCGTTAAACACACCAATCTTCGCTCCATTTAAGCCATTAACATTAAGATATTTTGTATAATCTTGCTCTGCCCTACCTTCACTTCTATGAGTAGCAACATCTTTCTCATCTACTCCAATTAAACTCCCTAGCAAAATAGCAGCATCTGTTACCGTTCTAGCAAATGGTCCAGCTGTATCTTGCGAATAAGTAAATGGAATAATTCCTCTACGACTAATTAAACCGACAGTCGGTTTAATACCTACTACAGAATTTTGAACAGCAGGGCTCAAAATAGAAGCATCGGTTTCTGTCCCAATAGATACTACTGTAAAGTTAGCAGCAACTGCTATCGCAGATCTTGTACTAGATCCGCCAACAAACATATGGTCCTTGCCCGTTCCGTATGGATTGATTGTTTGACCACCTCTTGCACTATATCCAGCCCACATTTCAAAAGACATTGCATTTGCTAATTCTGTCATATTTGTTTTTCCTATTATTACTGCTCCGGCTTCTCGTAATTTTGTAACGAGAAATGCATCTTCACTGCTTATATTTTGTTCTAGAGCAATCGTACCTGCACTTGTATGCATGGAGTCATTCGTTTCAATATTGTCTTTAAGCAAAACAGGTATACCATGTAATGGACCCCTTATACCTTTTGTCTTTCTTTCATAATCTAACGCTTCTGCGATAAAAATAGCATCTGGATTGATTTCTAAAATAGAATTAATTTCCGGTCCGTCTTGGTCATACTTTGCGATTCTATGAAGATAATACATCACTAATTCCTTTGAAGTTAACTGCCCAGATTCCATTTCGGTTTGTATATCATGAATTGTTAATTCTTTTTTTAATACTGGATTAAACTGAATCTCCATTTATATTCTCCCTTATAGCAACTTTTTTGCGTATAACTCTTACTTTTTCATCTTTTCACCCCAACTATTCCAAACTAATATTCCTTTAAAGAAATTCAATTTATCTATTCAAAAAGCCTTTAATTTCCCGAAAAATAAAAAGAGTCTGAAACGAATGAACTTTCGCTTCAGACTCTTTTATTACTTTACATATATCTCATCTAATAAGTGTAAAAACTCTCCTTGTTTCCCTGCTAATTCAGGGCATTTTGCAATATTAACCCATTCGTAGCTAAACGCTAAACCTTGATCTTTCTTACCAGCACTTACTATATGTTCCCATGTATCTTTTACATCAGTTAGTAAAGTTACATGAAAAAAGTGACGTTTTTCATATTCCTGTTTTTCCTTCACATGTATAATGTAATCTGCTAAAAAACGCTCTATACATAAATGACGCAATCCGGATTCTTCCTGTACTTCACGCAATATAGCCGCTTCTAACGTTTCACCTTCATCAACCGTTCCCCCTGGCACTTGAATACCAGCTTCATGTATATCACAATGTTTAAAAACCAGTAATTGCATAACCCCCTCTTTTTCTCTTGTAATATATGCATGTACTTTTTTCTTATATAACATCGTCATTATACGTCTCTCCCCTCAATCATTTACTCTGTTACTTCTTCAAGCGTCAGTTGATTATCATACAAATATGTAGCTTGTGGATTTCCCACATACCTTACGTGCCATGGTTCATACCGATAGCCCGTAATCGTTTCTTTCGCTTTTGTGTATCGAATCACAAAACCAAATTTATGGGCATTTTCAGAAAGCCACTGACCTTCTTTCGTTTCCCCAAAAACCGTCTCTAACTGAAATTTAGCAGATTGAGACGTAATATCCATAGCTAATCCAGTTTGATGCTCACTTGTGCCAGGAACCGCGCTAGACATTGCTGTTTTTGCTTCCCCATCTTGTTTTTTATACATCGTATTTAATGCTTTTTGTCGATCAAAGGATCTAAATCCAGAAACTGCAAAAAGGAAAATACGCTCGTTGTTAGCTTGCTGGAACATTTCCTCAAGCGCCCTCGCTGCCTCTTTTCTCATCTTTTTCTTTTCTTGATCACCTTCACTAGAGTAGCGCACTTTCGGAATAACTAAATCTGGCGGTCTATAACCATCTGGTAAACGCCTACTTTTATTCACAAGTACAAGCATTGAATTCGGATTATTAATTACCGCAATATCCCCATCCATATTAGCAATTGTTTCTTTCGCTTTCGGAAATATACTATTTACACTTACTTCCCGCGCCTGCTTATCCTTATACATTTTATAATTGATTCCTGCTACTCCAACAATAATTATTGCAGCTACGATACCGAGTAGTGCCCATCTTTTTTTCATATAACGACCTCTTATTTTAATAATTTGGCCATTTCATACTCATCGATGTCCTTTCCATCGATAATAAGAGCAGCTTTTTTGACACCTTCCTTCTCAAATCCAGCTTTTTTATATAGTGCCTGAGCTCTTGTATTGTGGGCCATTACTGTTAATTCTAAACGCCATACATCATGTAATTTTGCCCACTTCTCAACCTCTTTAAACAATCTCGTCCCAATACCTCGCCCGTTATACTCTTGCAAAATACCAATTACAATGCTTGCCACATGCCTCTTTCTTTGAATGTTATTTCCATTCACTAATATAAAACCTATTATTCTCTCATCTTCAACTGCTACAAATATTGTTGCATATTCATTTTCTATAAATCGCTGGATCATTTTTTCTTGTTGCTCAGCTGTAGTTTTCCTTTCTCCTGGTTCATATAACATAAACTTCGTTTCTTCATCTAATTGCTTACTTAATTGCAAAAATGATGCTGCATCTTCTACTTTGATCTCCCTAATCACCTAAATCACCCTATCAATTTCATAATATAAAAATTTTCCTTGTAAAAAGATTTTCTCTGCCATTTCAAAAATCCCTTTCTAATTCTCCTATTATAATTAGACAAATTTCGATATCGCTATAATAATTATTAATCATGTCCATTTTGTGACATCTTGCTATCCACATTTCAAACCAACACAAAAAACGTAAGTATTACACTTACGCTTTTCCAAGATTGAAGTGAGCTAATAATTATCGATAGATACCCTGGCTAATTCAAGTTTCACTTTATCCATTCACTTTTTCTGCCTGCCAAAAATATTCACCAAATGCTTTAGCAAGTGCATCAATTGATCGATTCAATTCTTCCTCCGTATTATCTACACCGCCAACTTCTATTAATATCGCTTGTCCTGATAAATCTTGATTATAGATTCCATTTCCTGTTTGGAAACCTTTTTGAATGACCCCACGACTCACTCCTGGATATTTCTTATTAATCGCCTCATGTAAAGCTGTCGCTAATTGTAAGTTTTTTTCATAATTTTTATTTCCTTTCCCTACTACAAATGCAAGCTTCGCATATGATTTATCTCCAATTGTTTTTGTCGTTACATTCTTTCGAGCACTATCACGATGCAAATCAAAAAAGTATTGAAGATCTTTATTTCCAGCCATAGCTTGCTGCACAATTTCTCGTGACATTTTATACGAACTATTACTGTTTAAACCCTTACTTATTAACTTTTGACCAACATCACTCTTATCGTTAGTAGCTCCAATCCCTTCACCTTCTAGTTGTTCACGGAAACGATCTCCTAATATAGAAATATTCGATACAGAACTCGTTGCTTTATTCGGATTCGGATCATTCGTTAAGTTAAGTAAAGGTAAATAAGATTCCCAGCTATGTGTATGATAAATAAACGCAACTTGTCTTTTCCCGGTCGTTTGGGACGGCTGTTTCTTCTCTTTATTCGTATCTTGTTTAGGTGCTTGTCCAGTTCCACTAGTCCGTTCTTTCACTACTTCTTCAAGAGGTACACTCGACTCTATCGGTAAGTTAGAATAGTTTGTGCCCTCACCCGCAATAACAATTTCTGTATCGTACTTACCAAACCCGGGTAGCTCTTTCCCGACAAAACTGCGTACATCATTAAAGCGAATATTTGTAGCCATAGAAAAGAGAAAAGAAGAAATTGAAAAATCTTGATTCAAATTTCGATACTCCTGTGTAAAATAATGATTCTCTTTTCCAAGTACATACATGTAACCATTCATCGATAACTCATTTAACCAATTATATAAATACGTTGACTTCGTCTCTTTCATAGAGGTTACCATCATACTAATAAGAAAAAAAGTCGCTAGCACTGTAGTAATAACAAATAAAACTAACTTACGCATACTTGTAAACTTCATAAAAAAAAAACCCCGATTCATACTATCACCTCTCTATTTCAAGTTATGTACAAGCCCTAGAGAATAGACCGTTAAAATTTCGGCTATATTGTTAATGAGGTGAAATGAATTGAAGCTATTAATAGGAATATTACCAATCGCTCTATCATTCATTTTTTATTTGTCCGCTAAGCATCCAAAAGTCTCTATTGTACTACATATTTCTGCGTACTTGGCACTGTATGTACTCGGTACAATTATTTCCATTAATATATACGATGTTTTAATACAAGATTTAGTTTTCATGACGAGCATTCATGGGATTTTACTGAATCCATTTTTCCTTATTGCAGGAGCGTATATAGGAACATACACGTTGTACCTACTTATGTCTCACATTATTATAAAAATAAAAAATGGAGCGTAATGAAATGCAACCAACATTTATCTGTCATACATGCAAAAAAAGAATTGTGAGGAAGAAAGATCTTATTACCGCCACATGGTACTTCCGCTTTTATTTATTTCACAGTGATTGTTTTAAACGACAGCAAGTGTTCCTCTCACGATTTATCCCAGTGAATACACTTTTCAATTTCTTTCTTATTATGTATGGACTTATTTTTGGCAGCATTCTTATGATTACAGAACCATCTATTATTTGGCTGATTTTCTTATTTCCCATTTTTTATCGGTTTCTTTCTTATTATTATGTGGAACGTTTTTTCTCTACATAACGTGCAGACTGACCTCTCGGAATACTTAAACATTCCCACTCATTTTCTTTTAACATCTTCCCAATATAAATAATCTGACCAATATGCAATGCATAATGAGAAATTTGCCTTTCAATTGCTTGCATGACAGTATGTGCTTCACCGCGAATGTATACCGTCTTCAATAAGTGCTCCGGCGCTAAAGTATTCATCGTATTAAAAACATATTTCCATCCTTCTTGCCAAGCTATAAGGGCTTCTTCTTTTGAATGATAGCATCCCTCAAATTCACCATCTCGATTACGATCGGTTTTTTCACCATCAGACGTTAAAAAATCCGTCCATCTAGAACGCATATTACCGTGCAGATGCTTTATAATAATCGCTATACTATTTGTTTCTTCATGAGAATACCATTGTATTTGTTCATATGATAATTGAGAAAGTGCCCGTTCCCCTTGCTTCTTTGTTGCTTTAAAGTTCGAAATCGCACATTGTAAATATTCTCGTCCGATATCCATATTAGCCCCTACCTTCACCCTAGCTAATTTTCGTTCCATTTGGCAATTCCATATTAGGCTGAAGCAACACAACATCATCAGCTTCAGGAACGCCGCCAAGCACAAGCACTTCTGATTTGAATCCAGCTACACGCTTCGGTGGAAAGTTTACAACCGCAACGATTTGTTGACCGACTAAATCTTCTGGACTGTACCTTTTCGTAATTTGGGCACTTGACTGCTTTATCCCGATTTCTCCAAAATCTATTGCTAGTTTAATCGCTGGTACTCTCGCTTCTTTAAATTCCTCTGCATGTATTACAGTTCCAATTCTCAAATCCAAATTTAAAAAATCTTCAAAATTAGCCATTTATCATTCCCCCCAATTATTACTTAGACAAAATACAAAAATCCCCTTCAAAAAAAGAAAGGTGCCTAAGCACCTTTCTTTTGTAATTCACTTGATTCATTTGATTTATAGAAGAAGAAACCGAGAATCCCGCCAATACATGATGGAATTAACCATCCGATTCCTTCGTTATATAACGGTAACATTTGTAGTACATTAGAAATCGCGTCAATTTTAATTTTCGCACTTTCTAAACCGTTAAAGAAACTAATTAACAATGCACCTAAAATAGCTCCAATATAAATTGTATTACGCTTCCCAATCCACTTATGGAAATACGAAAGTACGATTAATACAATTGCAACTGGATAAATGATCATTAACACAGGTAATGTTACTGCGATTAATTGTGTTAAACCTAGGTTAGATACAATTAAACTAAATACACATACCATTGTTACAATCGTTTTATGCGAAAGTTTTGGGAATAAGTTTGTAAAGAAACCCGCACACGCAGATGTTAACCCAACAGAAGTTGTTAAACAAGCGAGTATAATAACAAGCCCTAATAAAATTTTACCACTCGTCCCATATAGCTCATTTACAACATTCGTTAAAATAAGACCACCGTTTTCTGAAATACCAAGTGATGTACTTGTTGAACCAAGATAAGCAAGTGATAAATAAATTAACGTTAAACCAAGTACAGCAATAATACCTGATACAACTGTTATTTTTGCAATTTGACTACTCTCTTTTATCCCTTTAGAGCGGATAACTTGTACAACGACAATTCCAAATACGAGAGCACTAATTGCATCCATCGTTAAATATCCTTGAATAAATCCACCAAAGAAAGCATTTTCTTTGTAAGCAGCTAACGGTGCAGCTGGCTCTCCAATTGGATCAATAATTGCCTTTCCGACAATAACAGCGACAATTAATACTAATAATGGTGTAAGAAACTTTCCAAACCAATCCACTAATTTAGATGGATTTAATGATAAATACCACGTTATTCCGAAGAAAACTATCGTGAAAAGAAATAGCATGTACCACTCTGAAACCATTGCCTCTGATAAAAATGGCTTCATACCCATTTCAAACGAAACAGCTCCAGTACGAGGAATCGCGAAAAATGGTCCAATTGCTAAATAACTAATCAATGGGAAAATAAACGCAAATATAGGGTGGACTCTAGAAGATAGCGCTTTCAAGTCCCCCTCTACAAACGCGACAGCTGTTACAGCTAGTAGGGGTAATCCGACTCCCGTTACAAGGAATCCTATTGTAGCAATCCAAACATTCTCTCCTGCTTGTTGACCTAAAACTGGCGGGAAAATTAAATTTCCTGCTCCTAAAAATAATGCAAATAGCATCAAACCAATTGCTACCGTATCACCTGGCCTTAAACGTCCCTTCATGCTCTTCATTTGCATAGCACTTTTTCATTGTTTATCTCTATATTTTACAATATGCTATGCATCCTCCTCTCTGCTCAAGATGATAAAATATGCCCCTTACAAAGCAGTGTCTTTCTCCATAATTTCTCCATTCCCCTTATTTTTACTCTAATCATTAATACAATTGTTATTTTTGAATTTTGAGTTTTTTGAATTTTTAAATCATTAGAGTGTTATTACGTGGAGTATAGTTGTCAGACCTCTTTGTTTTTATCACACATATAGTAACATATTTAGTTGCAAAATAAAAACATATTTTCAAATTGATTTTTTTGAAAATCGAAATTATCTACATTTTTTATTCTCTTACACAAATATTGTTATAATCTCACCTATTATCTTGTCGTTATTTTAAAATAACTTTACACGCGTAACATAACAAAAGCCATCCAAGATAATTAGATGGCTTTTGTATGTTACTCTATCGTTTCAACTTCACGTGGATTTTTCATCTCTTCCACATATACAACTCTAAATCCGTGATCTTCTAAATCTTTCAATAATGTCTCTAATTCACCGTCGTTAAACTCTTCTCCTAATGTAAACATAATTCTACGAACTAATAAGGCATCATTATCAAAAGTCATCAAACTTTGAATACCAGTGTATTTCTTTAAAACTGTCGATAACTTTTGGATTGCTCCATTATAGTCTTGCGTTCCAATCATGACAGAGTATTTACTAGAGTGAACGCCCCATGCATCCTCTAATAACTCAAAAACTTTTTTATGCGTTAAAATTCCAAGGAAAACCCCTTTTTCGTCAACTACTGATAAATAAGGCAATTTTTTTATTGTAAAAAATACTTTAAAGAAAGATGAATCTTCTCTCACAAATCCCTCTTTATCGTTTAATAATTGCATTACACTCTCGTCAAGTGATCCTTTATATTCTAAAATATCTACTTTATATATATTCCCTAAAAATTTCTCTTTTTTTTCATCTAAAACTGGTACACAACGATACCCCGTTTTATTTAAATGCTCTAACGCTTCCCCTATCGTAATCGAACTTGAGCACAGTAAAACTTCCCTTTTTGGCACGTAATTCCCTTTAATCCTCATAAAAAGCCTCCTTATGTTAAAATACTTTCTGTGCCATAACTATATTATATTTTCAGAAAAAAATAAATAATTTATTTTATTTTTCTGAAAATTATTCATTTTCTTGTCATAATTTATTCATGAATCCTTCACTTGCACTTTCTTCCGCATCCAAAACCCTCCCTCTGAATTCTGAATCACTTCAATGTATCATTGTACGGACCTAATTGTTTTTTAGAAAAGTAATAATTTGTCTCCTTACTTTTCATTAACATATTTCCTTTTATAATTAAAAAATAGGTAGCTATTAGAAAGTAGATCACCCCAAATAACCAATCCAAATTTGTAGCCAGATTGTGTAAAAGAATATACCTCATATATACATAACCAATTGGAACATGTAGTAATACAACCGCACCTAATCCCGGATTATATATTGTTTTAGCTTTTATATTCGCAAAAATACCATGCCATATGAATTGAAAAAATCCCATTAAAATAGGTGCCAACCCAAGCCATATTATATTTTGAAAGAAAACCGGGAGTAAATAAAAAACATACGCAATCAAAATATTTATTACCATAGCAGATTGCGTATTTAATGGATAACGGTCTGGTATATTACTTTTAAATATAACTACATTAAACAGACCAGCAAAATAACCTGGCCAACGATACTCTTCAAATTGATGCACTAAAATGGCCACAAAACTTAAACCTAACAGTACTTTTATTTCACTCATTTCTCCCAAATTCGCGACTAAAGAAACAACGACAACAATAGCGACAACTAACCCTATATCACACCAATGCTTTCTAAAGAAACTAGCCACCTCTATCACCCACTATCTCAATTTTTATAAAAGTAGCGTTCAAATAGGAAATCAATCTGTTTTTCTACAGATGGTACTTTTATATCTGCCCCTGATTCGAGAATTGGCATCATTAATGTGGGAAGAAAAATGGATCCAAATATTTGCACCGTCATCATCATTAAAATTTCCTGATCCTTTTCATTTGTTATCTCGCTCAAAATATTCTTCACTTTACTGAAACCTAGCCTCTTCAAAAAATCCCCATATTCGTATTGAGATGTAAATACCGTAGTTCCCATTGCAATAATCTTCCTAACTAACTCCGGATATTGCCGAATTACTAGTACATAATCCAATAAAAATATTTTTAATCTTTCTTTTGCTGGCACTGTAATATTATCTAAAATAGAAAAAGTGCCTTGAAAGCTAATTAATAAAACTCTAATCGCCTCACTAATTAACTTTTCTTTTGAAACAAAATGGTAATTTACTAGCGCTATATTTATATATAACAATTTCGCAATTTTCCTTATCGTTACCTTTTCAAAACCTTCTTTTTTAATTAATTCCAATGTTGTATTTAAAATCTTTTCTTTCGTTGATACGTTTTCATTCCCTCCCAATCTATCTCCCCCTCTAGAATGTATCAGTTAAACAACGATTTAAACATCGTTTAATTTTATGGTATCACTTTCCAATTTTAAAAATCTATTTAATCCTTTCGACATTTCCCTACATTCTCTTCATTCCACACAAAAAATAGATTTCTAAATACAATTTAAAATTATCCATATGCCCATACATGAAGAAAAATATATTGTAACTTGCTCCAAAAACGGCTAAAATAAGAATAAGAATTTTCTGAATATTCCAAGAGTAGGTGGTTTATATGTCCTTATTACGCTCACATATATGTAAATTTATAATTGGTGTTATTGTTATTTTTGCCATAAGTCCTATTCCAGCTCTTTTTATTACACACAATTACTCTTATCAAAATGGATTTATTAGCATTTTTCAAAACTTCGCACAGCTTTCTTCTATATCAATTCCAAAGGTTGATTGGATGCATGAATCTATCTTTTTCTCAGCAAATCAAATGATACATACTTCTAATCATTCAACACCATTATTCCCTTACATATGGGAAATATATTTTATATCGATTGTTCGTTTTACTTTTACCCTTGCGATCGGATTTTTCATAAGTTTGGGTATCGGCCATTTATTTTTCAAAGTACCTAACTCGTTTAAAAAGTTTACTACTGTATTGAATTGGATACCTTACTCTTTTTGCACTGTAGTATTACAATGTTCAGTCTTATTACTACTTCTATACGTCGCACAATTTATAAACCTTCCTTACTACTCATCTTTTATCATCGTATGTAGTACTTCCATGATTATCGTTATGCAAGCAGTAAAAAAATGGATTCCTTTCTTGAAAAACACAAATGAATATGAAATAAAACATGATTCTTTTCTTGTGGATACATTGTTTTTGGCGCTTACTTCGAACCATAAATCAATTTTAGGTTCCATCATTCTTTCATTCGTTTTTATGGAATGCGTTTTTCATGCAAGTGGACTGTTACAATTTATCGTTCAATTTGGCGGAAATTCACCCATAATTGTTACAATCGGCTTATTACTACTCTATATCCCATATAGCATACTTTCTTTCCTTCAAACACTATGGACCACAAACTACTCCAAGCAACAGTTATACACTTTAACGAGAAGTGTTCCAAAACCTTAATTGAAATAACCCTCTATAATCTAAAAGTAGGGGGTTATTCCTTTTGTATAGCGGACAAAATAACAGCAAATTCAAAAACTATTACAGAAACATACCAATATTTGCCCTTTTCCTTTGACTATTCTTTTCATTTGGATTTATTATAAAAGTATAACATAATTGCAGGAGGTGACATCTTTATTCCAAACCTTGGAATGGAGAACACACTTGGACATATTAAATATTTTTCTCATCTTTGTACTTATTCTTATTTCTGGCTTTTTCGTTGCATCAGAATTCGCTGTTGTAAAAGTACGAAAAAGTCGAATTGACCAACTTGCAAATGAAGGTAATAAACAAGCTTTAGCTGCAAGAAGCGTCCTATCTAATTTAGATGTTTATTTATCAGCTTGTCAGCTCGGGATTACGATCACTTCTTTAGGGCTTGGTTGGCTTGGTGAACCGACTGTGGAACATATACTACGACCGCTCTTTGAAAAAATTAATATTACTGGAACAATGGCTAACACTTTATCTTTTGTTATTGCTTTTAGTGTTATTACATTTTTCCACGTTGTATTAGGTGAGTTAGTTCCAAAGTCTTTCGCAATTCAAAAAGCAGAAGCAATCACACTCAAATTTGCAAGACCTCTTATTTTATTTGATAAAATTATGTATCCATTTATTTGGTTACTCAATAGTACAGCTATATTTTTCACAAAACTACTCGGATTAGAACCTGCCAAAGAAAATGAACTTGCTCATTCTGAAGAGGAATTGCGACTCATTTTAGGTGAAAGTTTTAAAAGCGGTGAAATAAACCAAACCGAATATAAATATGTAAATAACATTTTTGAATTTGATGATCGAGTTGCGAAAGAAATAATGGTTCCTCGTACCGAAATGATTTGCTTATCTACTGAAAATACGTTAGAAGAAAATATGGATATCGTCGCAACTGAAAAATATACACGCTATCCAATCATTGAAAAAGATAAAGATGATATCATCGGGATGATTAATACGAAAGAAGTATTCCATGATCAAACGAAAGGTATTTATAAACCACTTGAATCTTATATACATCCTGTTTTAACAGTATTTGAAACAGTTCCAATTCGTAAAACGTTAGTCCATCTTCAAAAAAATCGCGTTCAGATGGCAATCGTTATGGATGAATATGGTGGCACTGCCGGACTTTTAACGATGGAAGATATTCTTGAAGAAATCATTGGAGAAATTCAAGATGAATTCGATGCGGATGAATCACCTATGATTGAAAAACGTACACCTAAGCTTACTGTTTTAGATGGAAAGGTGCTCATTTCTGAAGTAAATGATATGTTTGGCCTACATATTGATGATAGTGATTTAGATACAATTGGAGGATGGCTTCTCTCTCAAGCAGTTGACTTAAATATTGAAGCTGGTTATTCCATTGAATATGCTGGTTTTCAATTTAAAGTATTAGAACTTGATGGACATCAAGTCAAAAAAGTTGCTGTACATAAACTAGATATTAAAAAGGAGCTATAAAGTGACTGTTTTATTAACAATTTGTATCATTGCCTGTTTCCTTGTTTCATTTCTCGCCTTTATTTATCCCATTATCCCTGGCATACTTGCTGTCTGGGCTGGATATTTAATTTACCATTTCGGTATAAATGGAGGAGAATTAACAACTTCTTTTTGGATTATTCAAGTCATTTTCACTCTTTTCATTTTCGTTGCTGATTTTATTGCAAATGGATATTTCTTAAAAAAATACGGTAGTTCTAAATGGGGCGAACGTGTCGGAATGATTTCTATCATTGTCGGATCGTTCTTCTTCCCACCATTCGGACTTATTATCATACCGTTTTTATCAGTATTTATAACAGAACTAGTGCATAAAAAAGCGCCAAAAGATGCCTTTCTAGTTGGAGTCGCTACTGTAGTTGGTTTTTTAAGCAGTACAGTAGCGAAAGCAATTCTCCAAATCATTATGATTGTCATCTTCTTGTGTTATATCATATTTTAACCATCCCGACTTCGGGATGGTTTTTTAATATGCAATACCTACTCGACTATTTTCATATATGTTTTTCTTACATAGATCCCATGCAAAGTGTGCTGTATCACCCACTGTAATTTTTGATCCACCTTCTGGCAATATATCTTTTTCAGTTCGATATACCTCTGTCGCCTCACCGTCTATTAAATGTGTCGGACAAACAACTGTCCAACATAAATTATTACTATTACTTAGTACCTTATATGCAGCCAAATGATCTTCTGCTGCTGTTGTCGTTTTCCTTTTTGATTCCGTTGATTGAAAACGATATAAATTTAGATCCGTTCTTGCTTGTAAAATACCAGCTGTTCCTATTGTTATGATCTTATGAACCCCCTCTTCTTCCATTTGCTTAATAATTTGTGGCATACTCTTCGCTAATGTTCCATTTTGATCCGTTCCAAGTGCACTAATTACTATATCGCTTCCTTCTATCGCTTTTTTTATATCATTTTCGTTCAATACATTACCTTCTATCACTCGTAACCTTTCATGTTGTATTTCTATTCTATTAAAATCACGCGCTAATGCAGTCACTTCAGCTGAATCCTTTAATGCTAAATTAATTATGTTTGAACCTACTCGTCCTGTTGCTCCCAATATACATACTTTCATTTGTTTTCCCCCTCTTTCATTCTCTTTCTATTTTTCAATAATATCAATCAATTTACAACAAAAAAGCTTCCTCATATATGAGAGGAAGCTTTATTATTACTTTATTTCTTCTCTTTAGAATCAGTAGACTTCTCGGTTCCGCTTGTTTCTTTATCCTTTTTATCCTCTTGTTGTGTTGTTGTGTCGTCTTCTTTCTTCTTGTCTTCACCTTTACTACAACCTACCATTAATAAAGAACTTGCAAGTGCCATAGCAGTTAATGATTTAACCCATTTGTTCATTTGCGTTTCCTCCCTGTGATAGAATATGTACAACCTCATATTACTCTCTATTTTTAAAGGAGAGATTGAAAAACAGTAAATACACGGTAAATTTTTGTAAATTTTCCGATAACAAAAACTAATTTAAATTTACATATTTCATTTCCAATCGATACACAATAAAACTAATTTTTTTCTCTAAATGGACATAAAAAAACTAAGGCGCATACCATTCCGCCTTAGTTTCTCATGCAAACTTTTCATTTTCATATAGATGTGTAATCTTATATTCCTTCTTCATAACATATTGCCACACACTATAAGCGTAACGGTTCATTTTCAGGAAACAATTTTCCAAAAATGAGCGGAACTCCGGATTAGCAACTTCCACTGCAACTTGAGCAAACTTTAGAGCTAATCGTTTTAAGTGCGCAATATAACATGTTGCAATATGAATATCCCCTGTATATTTACTAACTGTTTCCTTTTCCATTTCATGCAAACCAAACTCCGTTGTTTCACAGGTTATATGCTGCACATTCTCTCCTTCTTGAAAATTTACTTGTTCATTATATGCTTGTAACATATATGGTAAATGGTGCTGTAATAGATTTTTTAATTCTCCGTCTCTGACCTTTCCAGCATACTCTCCAACCTTGTATATTAGCATATAACTATATCTCATTAACTCTTTCATACAATCCATGAAAGTGCCTCCCTTCTCTAGGGTCTATATGTTATAAATATGATGCTAAAACATTCGCTATTCTTGCTAAAAACCAATCCCATCTACTAATTTTCTCAAAATCTTCTTCAGAAAATCGTTTTGATTTATGAAAGTCTACCTGTAATCGACTCCATACTTCATCAACAACTGTTTTATCATATATGATACAGTTAGACTCACAATTTAAATAAAAACTTCTATTATCAAAATTCGCTGTCCCAATATCAACAATTTCTCCATCAATGATTGTTACTTTCCCATGAAAAAATCCATTTCGATATTGATAAATCTCCGCTCCAGCATGTAACATATCTTTCAAATATGGATAGGCAGCTTGTTTTAACAATATGGCATCACTTTTAAATGGCACGAGAATTTTCACATTAACACCACGATTTAATGCAGCTTTTAACTCTTTCACCATTTCTTTACTTGGTACAAAATATGGTGTAGCGATAATTAAAGACTTTTTAGCCTTTTTTAAAAGTGCCCCATACTTTTCCCATAAGCCTTTTCCATTTGAAAATAAATATTGATATTTTACATTCCCTAATGTCGGTATACTTTCATGTATAGGCATTTTTTCTCCTGTATCTTCTTTCCAATCTTCGGCGAACTTTCTTTCCATATCCGCTGCACCCTCACCATGGATGCGCACGTGATAATCACGCCATGGCCCGAACTTCGGATCTTGTCCAAGGTACTCCTTTCCGATATTAAAACCACCGACGTATGATACCTTTCCATCTATCGTAACAATACGTCTATGATTTCGTTGATGCAAAGAATAGAAAACATTTTTCAGTTTCGGTTTTTTACTAAATGTAAACTTCACACCGTTTTCCTTTAATCGGCTAATTACCTTTTTCTTCAGCTTATATCCACCTATTCGATCGACTGACAATTTCACTTCTACTCCACTAGATGCTTTTTTCTCTAATAACTGTAAAAACTCTTCGCTTATTTCATCTTTTCCTACAATATAAAAATGGATATATATATACTTTTCTGCTTCGTTTATATCCTCAAATAATTTTCTATATAACTCTTCACCGTTCGTATATAGTTGAAATTCACCTAATCGAACTTGTCCTAATTCATATTCACTAGCCATTTCCTTCCCCATTTCCACATCGATGTTCATCCAAATGAATACACCTATTAAACAAAGGATTATAGCGAAAAAGTGCTTCATGGATAAATTCCTTTCTCCACTTACTGTTATTTCTATATCTTTCCTTTTTTATTACATTATCATTCAAGAAAATATGTCATTGCATGATATATGTCCATATCAAACAATAGCTCATTTGCATATTGTATGTTGTATCTTAAAATAAAAGGAGGAAATAACAATGGGCTTCGCACATGGTAATGGATTTGCGCTATTAGTCGTATTATTTATCCTCTTAATCATCGTCGGTGCTGCTTGCTTCTGCTAAGTAGCTACTGTCATATGATATGTGGATGAAAAAACTATAAAAGCGGACACCTATTTTTAGGTGTCCGCTTTTCATTTTAAAACCATTTCCGCCTGCTATTGTAACTTAAATGGCTAAACATTTATCTCAAAAGGTTAACAATGTGGCTACCTTCTTACTCTCTGCCTTACGTATATGACGCTGCTCTGCACGTAACACTGCAATACGATGTAATTCTTTCTCTTCTTCTGTTTCAGGGATAACACGCGGTACTGGAACTGGATTATTTCCCTTACTAAGTGCAACAAAAGTAACGAATGACGTTGCCGCTATACGCTTCTCACCTGAAATTAAATCTTCAGCCACTACCTTCACAAACACTTCCATCGAAGTTCTTCCCGTCCAAATTACGAAAGATTCATAACTAACACAATCTGAAGAACGAACAGGATGTAAGAAATCAACCCAGTCCATAGATGCTGTGACACATTCCTTTCTCGAATGTCTGGATGCTGAAATAGAAGCAACCATATCCATCTCCGCTAATATCTTCCCACCAAATAGCGTGTTATGATCATTTAAATCTGTTGGGAATACCCGGCTCGTTTTGAACACCCTTGACTCATTGGCTGTTTTCCCCTTTACTTCTGTCATTGTTATCACCCCTTTAATGATCTATCCCTAATATTTCAATAATCCCTATACTAAATGAACTACACGTTTAATATTAGCAACATTCAGAACTTTTAGTCCACAAAAAAGAACCGATTTTATCAATCGGCTCCTCTAAATACATATTGTTCTTTCGGCTGTTCAACTTTATTCCATTTTGTTACTTCTAATACAGGAATATTCGCATGAAACGGCTGATAAAACTCAGTAGTTATCTCTCCTTCTACTTGAATCCAGTCATCATTATTCCACTCTACGCCTTCTGGTTTTTTCACTAACATACCATATACACCAGAATCCGCTACACAGTGTATAATACCGAAACGGAATAAGAAATATTGTTCTTTTTTAGAAGAATCATCTCTAAAAACAAACCCTTTAAAAGATAATTTTTTCCCAGTAAACTCGCCAGGATAATTATAAATTGTTTCCATACCCTTTAGGAAGTCTTCATCTTTCAAATTAATATTGTCTTTCGTAACAAACTCTTTCTTCCCTTTTTCCATTACACCGCGGTATCCTTCTTTCCCGTAATAAATGCTCGTATCAGGTCTTAGAAATTGTCTTGTCATAAATGGATCCTTACTTTCTGCTTGTGCAACAGGAAAATGAAATCCTTTCGCCTTAACAATATCTGAATCTAACGTTGCAATCGGGAAAAATAAGCCTGAGATAATTGGAAAACAAAACAAGGAGTACGAAAATGCTTTTTTCCACCATGTATTCTCATCTTTTGAATGATCATGTCCGCAATGGCTATGGTCACAACTGCAATCATTTTTCTCTTTTTCCTTTTGGTGCTCTTTTTGGAAAACGACGATAATTTGTATAATCGTTAAGAAACCTAAAATAATTGCTGCTGTTGTTGATAAATAGGCATACTTCATATTGATATACTTCGTAATGTTACCGGAAATATGAAGCTGCGCAATTAATATTGTAAAACCTAATAATATATATGCTCGAAACATAACCTACCACCCCATCGCATAAATGAGTAGTGAGCTTGCATAAACAACAAGAGTAACTGTAACTATAACAACAATTACAAATTTAGTTTTAAATGTCGCAAGCATCATAAACATATTTTTAATATCCACCATCGGTCCGTAAACGAGGAACGCGACAAGTGAAGCTGTTGAAAACGTACTTTGGAACGAAGAAGCGATAAATGCATCTGCCTCTGAACAAAGTGATAATATATAAGCAAGTCCCATCATAACAGCTGATGAAGAAAACGGACCTTGTCCAATAGCAAGAAGTGTTGAAGTTTGTACAAACGTTTGTACCGCTGCTGCAATTAACGCACCTAGTACTAAATATTTTCCCATTGAGAAGAATTCCTCAACAGCGTGTGTACATACATCCCACATTTTTTTACGCAGTGGACGCTTATTATTCACTTCTGGGAAGTGATCATCTCTTAATTGATGTTCTTTAAACATAAAGGATAATATAATTCCAACGATAATGGCTACGATAATCGCTACAATAGAACGATACCATACCATGTGCATACTACTCCCAAAGGCAACGTATGTTGCAAATAAAACAACTGGATTAATAATTGGACCAGTTAACATAAATGCAATCCCTGCGTATGGTGGAACGCCTTTTCCGATTAATCGTCTTACAATCGGAACAATTCCACATTCACAACCTGGAAACAACATGCCTAAAAAAGTAGCTAATAAAACAGACAGAAATCGGTTCTTCGGCATCCATTTAGCCACCATATCTTCTGTCACGAACATTTGAATGAATCCTGAAATAAATACACCAATTAGCACAAACGGAAGTGCTTCGATCAATATGGAGATAAAAATTGTATTCATTTGCAGGAATGCTTTCGGTAATTGAAACAATTCCATGATGTATTTCCTCCAACTTTTCATTAACAATATGTAATTTTAACCCCATTTCATTAATTGGACAAGGTTTATATGGCATACATACCCTTTATATACATTACATTGTACAAGTTATATTCTATTCAAAATTTGAGATTTCATAGCAAAAAAGCTGCTCTAGCGTAGTTATATAACTATGCTAGAGCAGCTTTTTTATCGTTAAAAGTAACGTTTCTTCCAAAAAACAAAAGCTAACGTGAAAGATAGTGTTACACATATGATGAGTACAATTACAAAACCGTGGGCTTCCCCTTCAAACGGAACCTTTACGTTCATTCCAAAGAAACTAGAAACCATCGTCGGTAAAGATAAAATGATTGTAATTGACGTTAACAGTTTCATAACACTATTTAAATTATTTGATATAACGGAGCTAAAAGTATTCATCATTCCACTTAAAATGTGACTATATATTTCCGCCATTTCAATAGCCTGCTTATTTTCAATTAATACATCTTCTAATAAATCTTGATCGTCTTCATACATTTTTAAAAATGTACTATTACGCATTAACTTTTGAATTACAATTTTATTAGCCTTTAATGACGTTGTAAAGTATACTAAACTTTTCTCAAGGCCTAATAATGTGAAGATCTCTTTATTTTTCATTGACTGATTTAATTGATGCTCTAGATCAATTGTTTTTCGATTTATTTGCTTTAAGTATCTTAAATAATAAGTAGAAATCGTATATAAGAGCTGAAGTGCAAAGCGCGTCTTTTTAAACGTATAAAATTCTTTAATACGTTGATTAATAAAACGTTCAAAAATTGGATTCTCTTCTAAGCAGATTGTAACAAAACAATCCGGCATCACAATCATACCTATTGGAATCGTGTCATAAATCGAATTTCCTTCTTCATCATGTCTAACTGTCGGAATATCCACGATAATTAAAGTATTATTGTCTTCCTTTTCAATACGAGAGCGTTCTTCATCATCCAAAGGGTCTTTAATGAAATCTAAGTCTACATTTAAAGTTTGTACTAGATATTGAATTTCTTCTTCTGTTGGATGAAGTACATTAATCCAGCACCCCTTTTGCATTTCCTCAATCTCTTGTAGTTTTCCGTTTCGGTCTGTTAAATATATATTTAACATACTATCACCCCGATTCTTTTTACATGTAGGAATCTACCTCTCTTAAATCACAGTTTTTAAACCGCCATTCTCAGCATATGAAACATACGTTTAAATTTCAATAGAAAAATTATTTTGAAAACGTTTTTATAAGAAAAATATTATAAAGTGAAACTTTAATCAGTGGGGGGCTTCATCCTCACCAATTATTAGCCCTTACAAATCGGGCTTTTACGGGTTATCCGCCCCCAACCAAACTTCTTTTTTTCGCTGAATTTTGAGGTGAGGGTCTCACTGCCCGTTAAAGCGGGATAAACATAGAAAAAGACAGAGTGCTCTCTGCCTTAAAAGCTTATGTTGCCTTTATAACATATTTAGAAAGCATCCACAAGTTAAACCCGACTGAAATCGTATAGCCCGCGTATGTTGAAATGATAAAACTTACATAATCGAAATACGGAAGCAATACAACATTTAAAACTATCTTCACAATAATTCCAATCACTAGTCCTAGCACCGTCTTCTGCTGTTGATTGATTCCTTGTAGCATAGCAGCCGTTACTGTAAAAAGAGAAAATAGTATGCAAGCAGGAGCATAATACTGTAAAATGATTCTCCCCATCTCTGGATCATTTCCAGCACCGAATAAAAGAGTATATACAGGTTTGGCTAACACCATCATTCCAATTGCCGCCGGTACCGTAATTGCTACTACTAATACATTTGTTCTCGTAAAATGTTTGTACAATAGCTTCGTATTTCCTGCTGTGTAAGCTTTCGTCATCTCTGGTACGAGAGACATACTAAAAGCTGTCGCAACGGATACCGGGATAAGCACAACCATTTGAACAAGACCAATTATCGCATTAATTTTTTCCGCTTCTCCTTGCATATACCCTATTTGTATAAGTAGTTTATTAATTGTAAATGTATCAATCGTCTGATACAACGGAATTGCTAAGCCCACCACAACAAAAGGAATAGAATATGTAAAGAGCTCCTTATACAATGAGAAAAAAGATTTCGTTGTTTGTGGTATACTTTCCATCTCTTTTTTCTTTAAGTGCCTTCTCCTTCTCATATAATACGCACTTAAAACAGTTAATCCACCTACCGCTCCCATAAAGGCACCAAATGTTGAAATACCAACTGCTAGCGAGACAGATGCTTTTAAAATATATAAAACGACAAAGCTTCCTATTAAAATGGTTAAAACCCGAAAAAATTGCTCTACAACGACACTTAATGCAGAAGGCCCCATCGATTGGAATCCTTGAAAGAAGCCCCTTAATAAACTCATTACTGGCACAAGTATTAACGCAAAACTTACAATTCGAATATTAGTAGTAACCGCTCCTACACTATTCCCCGTTTGATCATTCCCATCGATGACAAGTTTAGCTAAATGCGGAGCTAGCATATATAACGTAAAACACGAAATGACTCCCATTATAAACATAAACACGATTCCACTTTTCAACACTCTCTTAACCGTATGATAATCATTCAGTTGATCATATTTTGATACCATCTTTGAAACAGCTAGCGGTAATCCCATTGTTGCTATACTGAGCATGATGGTATAAGGACGATATGCATATGTGTATAGAACGTAACCACTCGTACCGACCATCGCTGTAAATGGTATAACATATATAAACCCTAACATTTTTGATATCATCGTTGCCATCGTTAAAAATATCGTTCCACGTATAAACGGTGACCCTTTCATCACATTCCTCCGCTACGCTTTATTATTACACATTATGGACAACTCCTTTTCTTTAGAACCGAAACAAACAAAAAAAGCCAATGAAAAATCATTGACTTTAACGCGCTGCTGTTTTCTTTTTGAAATACTTTAAACCAAAGTATAGAGCAATAAAAAGAACAGCTCCTATAATTATGTAATGTGTGTAATCAGATGCATACTCTTTAATTTGTCGCCAATTCCCACCAAGTTTTTCACCTAAGTATATAAATAGAATTGACCACGGAATGATCGCTACAACCGTATAAAGTGTAAATAGTTTTAATGGCATCTTAGCTAGTCCTGCTGGAATAGAGATCGCATGACGTACTACTGGTATAAAGCGCGCAGAAAATATTACGCCTGCTCCATAACGTTTAAACCAACCTTCTGCTATGTCTAAATGATGTTTATTAATAAGTAGATATTTCCCGTATTTCTCTACAACCGGACGCCCTCCGTAGTATCCAAGCCAGTATAAAAAGATTTGTGCTAAAGTACCACCAATCGTTCCGGCAATAACTGCACCAACAAAACTAATTTTACCATTCGCTACTAAAAAGCCAGCATACGAAAGTACAATTTCACTTGGGATTACTTCAATCATTAAAGCAAGAGCTACTCCAAAGTAACCTAAGCTTGCAAAAAATTGCAATAACTGATCTATTATGTTTGCTAACATGTTCTTTTTTATCTCCTTTTTTCTTCACATACCATCCCATTATTACATAAAGGCTGCAATCTGCCAATATCTTCATTTTAACAATATGTACAATTCAAGCAGGATTAATCTATTAATTTCTCTTTCTGTGGGTCTTTCATGTAGGCAAACATCTCTTTAATTTGGTCTTCTGTATTTCTAGCAATTGATAAATTAGGCAATTCATTTTCACAAAAAAACTCCACCTCTTCTGTTTCAATGCTAGTTTTCTTTTCTCCACCAATAATCTCGCATCCAATGAAAATCTTATATACATGCGTCGCCGATGGAGATGGTTGATGTTTTTCTTTATCAAATATAGCTAGTAACTTAAAATGATCTACCTCATAACCAGTCTCTTCGAAAACTTCTTTTGCTGCAACTTCGGTTGGCGTATAACCGACATCAGCCCATCCACCTGGCAATGCCCATTTCCCATCGCTTTTTTCTTTCACAAATAATAACTTTTCATTTTGAAAAACAACCGCTCTTATATCAACTTTAGGTGTTTGATAGCCTGTCTCACTTGCAAATAATTTCTCTACGACTTCCCAATCTGTTTTCGTGTAATGTGACATCATTGAAATAGAAATATCTCGTAATTGCTGGAAACGCTCAATATCATACACATCCTTAGAATACGTTAAACCCGCTTGAGCTATAGATTGTATTTGTTTTACCCAATCAATCCATTTAATCGTCATATATCCGCATCCCCATTCTCTATCAAATATATTACTTCATTTTTATTGATACATCTTTATTATACAAAAAAAAGAGATTGATAACGTTTCAATCTCTTTCAAAATTAATCCAATTCATGTAAGTGGTCTTGTATATACTTTCTTCTCTTATTTATATATTCATAAATCATATCAGCCTCTTGATCAAATGTTTCTAATTTTTCTTTCATGTATGGATCTTGTAGTAAATATGGACGAATCAATTCACACAACCCTTCTACTTTCGGCCTCATAAACGAAACTGTAAATTGATCTTCTAATATTTCTTCTAAAATACTTCGATACTGCTTTCTAAATACAGGTATGTCTAGCAATCTTGCACTTAACGTATTATACCCTTGAATGCGAATATATTCATGATTAAGTGGTCTTCCTTGTACATCTCGCCCCCAAGTCGCATCATAATCCCACGGTATAACTTCAAATAAATTTGTTTCATCGTTATGATATAGTGCATAGTTATGAACGAAACCATCAAAGTTTTGTGTAAAAATAACTCCTGCTAACCATCTTAAATATTTATCGACATGTAGAAACTTCCCAATCTCTTTTTCATAGGCTTCCCTCGTCAAAGTATTCGCTTGAAATACAAATTCACTCAGTTGTTCTTCACTATTTTTATTCGAATATTTAAATTCATAACCCGCAAAGAGCTCTGTCTTAACATCTTTATCTCGTTCACTCATTAATGAAAAATTCGCATCATCATCTATCGCATAATAAATAGAACCACTCGGTAATCCTCTATTTTTCAAAAAATTTTCATCAACCGATTCTAACTGTAAATACACACCTTGAATTTGACCATTAATTTTTATAAATACATGTTGTGATTTTGGCGAAAGTACACCAATATCATGAAAAAAATCTAAAGATAATTTATTTCGTATGAGAGACGGATCCATAAACTCCGAATTTAAATGAAACTCTTTCGCACCTTGAAATTTTTTAGGCTTATAAAACATAACATGATAAGACTTTTTCTCAAATTCGCGAATATGAGCCCCACGGTATACGATATCAATGTCATACTTCTTTTTTCCATAAGTTAATTTTGCTGGCACTGGACTATCTGACCAAATGTCCTTTTTCAATTCCACTAAGTACATTGGATGAACAAAAAAATCATATGAAGGCAGCATGTTTTCTCATCCCTTCTCAGTTCTCTTCATTCAATGTATGCGCCTTGTCTTGTCCATACATCCGCAATCATCTATTTATATAAAATTACACTCTTGTCCTGTTCAGAAAGATGCCTACATACATATCATGTTAAGGAAAAAGAATACCTTTTCACTTTAATACATGATAAGGAGGATTTCTATGAAACGTGATATTAGAAAAGCTGTCGAAGAAATCAAAAGTGCTGGGATGGAGGATTTCTTACACCAAGATCCAAGTACTTTTGAATGCGATGATGATAAATTCACTCATCATCATTGTACAACTGGATGTAAATGTACAACTGGGGGTAAATGTCCAAGAACAAGATGTACTCGCGTGAAACATTGTACGTTCGTTACAAAATGTACGCATGTAAAAAAATGGACATTTGTTACGAAATGTACACGTGTACGTGTTCAAAAATGGACGTTCGTTACGAAAGTAACGCGTAGAAAAGAATGCGTATTAGTTACAAAGCGGACTCGCAGAAAACATTGTACATTCATTACAAAATGCATACGCTTTGAAAAGAAATTTTTCTGGACAAAACGAAGTTTCTGTAAAAAATGCGAATTCTTCCCTAACAGACACGGTCACTCTTGCGATGATTCATGTGATCATGGTAAAGACTGTCACGATAGCGGACACAAATGGAATGATTGCAAAGGCGGACATAAATTCCCATCTTGCAAAAATAAGAAATTCGATCACTTCTGGTATAAAAAACGTAACTGCTAGTTTTTATACCACCCAAAAAAGGCCGTTTTGCGGCCTTTTTTACATTTATTGAAAGTGACTTATATCTGCAAATTGTTTCACTTTACCAATACCCTCTTCAAATTCTATTATGCTCAAACTGGCACTATGCATAAATGGATCATCCCACACATTTTCTATTTCCATTCCCGCGAAATGCCCTATAAGTAATTTTGCTGCTGCCGCATGAGAAACAATCAATATGTTTTGTCCTTTATGCCTCTCTAAAAGAAGCTGCATCCCTTCAATTACTCTTTCATAAACGGCCTCGAAATTTTCGCCTGATGTTGACTGAAAAAGATGTGGCTCATTCCAAAATAGATGTACTTCTTCTGGAAATTGCTTTTCTATATCCGCGATTGTTTGTCCTTCCCATATACCCATGTTGATTTCATAGAAATGCTCATCCGCTATAATGGGTATATCACGTTCCCCTTTTATTAACTCTGCCGTATGAAGTGTTCTTTCGCTCGGACTACTATAGATCGCATGGATTGGTAAATCTTTCATTCGATTCCCTAATTGTTTCGCCTGAACTATACCATTTTCAGTTAAAGCAGAATTTTTTCGTCCCTGCATTCGCTTCGCTACATTCCACTCTGTTTCACCATGCCTTGTTACATATATAGTTGTTTTCATTTCTTACTCCCCCTCACCATGTTGGTCGTAATTCCCACGGTTCAACTCTCCCTACAATCCACTCCGCTCGTTTACTTTCAATCCCTTTTATAACTCCATCAGCTATCTCTTCATGAGTAAGCCATCTTCCATATGTATCTTCTAAAATAAAACCTAAAATAATTCTATAATAAATACATCGCGTACTCCCTATTTTTTGTGCAGGCATACGTGATGCTTTACTACCTAAAATATGAAATAAACTATATGTTTTAGACGACAAATCTAGTTCTTTACAAATATTTGATAGTGCATGCTTTGCACTTGTGTGTACCCATGCAACAACTAATGTGATCGGGCCATTTTTCTTAATTGTACTTTTAATAGCTAGCTTTACATCTTCATCATTATGATAATCTAACGAAAGGCATGTAATATTTTCTGGTGCAGAACTCATTCGCTTAACATTTTCTAAATTCACTTCATCTCGCCCGATAATAGAAACATAAAATCCTTTCTCACAAAGCCACATAGAAACTTTCTTTAGCATTCCTGTTCCACCAATTACAAGTGCATGCAAATGCTATCCCTCCCTAATAAAATGTCATATGAGATTTCTCATCTCTATAATAATTTAAACGGTCTTGCAGTGTCCCTGAGTGAAACTCAAATTTATGACCGTCAGGATCAACAAAGTATATAGATTCGCAATCTCTTACATCACGTTCTCTTCCTTGTAAAATATGAACATCATTTTCTTCTAATCGCTGTATTAGACATTTAAAGTCTTCTTGTTCAACAGAAAATGCAATGTGCGTATAAGATTGATGAATCTCATTTCTCGGAATATGCGTCTCTTCATTAAGCGCTATCCATACTCCACATATGTTAAAATAAGCCAATTTTCTTCCTTTAACTAATAATTCTCCTTCTAATACTTTTTCATAAAACATAATAGAGTTTTCTAAATTAGATACCGAAAAACAAATATGATTGATTCCCCTTAACAACTATAATTCCTCCTTATACAAATAAAAGATGAGCGAAAATTCACTCATCTTTTATTATACTATTTTTTTGTAATATATGCCCATTTATAACTGAAGTCCCCGCCAAACGTATGGTTAGCAATGCCTTTTACAAACGGCTTCTCTAAATAAGCTGTACTTTGTTGGTACGTAGGAGAAATTGCTGCGTCTTGACCAATTAAGATTTTTTCAGCTTCCGCAAGTGCATTCCAGCGTGCTTTATCATCTTTTAATAGCTCTCCTTTTGATTTCGCTACTAAATCATCATACTTCGGATTAGAATAATCCATTTCATTAAATGAGCTTCCAGTAACAAACATATCAATATAAGTCATTGGATCCGGATAATCAGGGCTCCATGCAGATAATGAGAATTCATATTGGAATTTCTTTTCTAAATCTAGCTTTTGCTTGTATGGTTGCTGTTTCAAATTCACTTTAATACCAGGCAAGTTTTTCTCTAGTTCTTCCTTAATAAAGTCACCCACTTTTTTCCGGCTACCGTTATCATCGTTTAGTAATTCAACTGTAATTGTATCTTGACCAAGCTCTTTCTTCGCTTCTTCCCATAATTTTTTTGCTTTCTCTGCATTATCTTTACTATCACGGAAGTTTTTATTTACAGAGCGGAAATCTTTTCCATCCGGACCTGTCGTGAATTTTTCAGGTACTAAGAAATATGCTGGCAATGAACCGTCATTTAAAATGACATCAGCAATTCCTTTTTTATCGTATGCTAAATCAATCGCTTCACGTACTTTTTGGTTTTTAAATGTTGCATTTTTTTGGTTAAAACGCAAGAAATATATGCGTGGATCTAACTTCGTTTTAAATTCATCTGGCTTATTCTTTTTATATTTATCAACAAATTCAGAAGTTAAAATAACTCGATCTGCTTGATCACTATCATATAAATTTACTCCCGTGCTTGTTTCCTTCACAATACTTACATTAATTTCGTCTAATTTTACAGTATCTTTATCCCAATAATTAGGATTTTTCTTCAACTGATAATTTTGTTCATGTTTCCATTGACTCATTGTAAATGGTCCATTATATAATAATTTATCTGCTTCTAATCCGTATTTATCTCCTTGCTCTTTCACATATTTTTCATTTAATGGGAAAAATGTAGGGAACGACGTAAGCTCAAGAAAATAAGGTGCTGGTTGCTCTAATTCTACTACCAACGTTTTATCATCCTTCGCTTTAACACCCAATTGATCTGCTGGTAATTCACCTTTATTTACTTTCTGTGCATTTTTCACATCAAATAAAATGAATGCATATTCTGCCGCTAATGCTTTATCTAATGTACGTTGCCATGCATATACAAAATCTTGTGCTCGAACTGGATCACCATTTGACCATTTCGCATCACGTAATTCAAATGTATATGTCTTTTTATCTTCACTAATCTTCACATCTTTTGCCATGCCTGGTGTTGGTTTATTATCTTTATCTAGACGATATAAACCTTCCATTGCATTTACAAATACACGGAAAGATACAGAATCCGTTGATTTAGATGTATCCATTGAAGGAATTTCAGCTGTTTCTAGTAAATTTAAAACTTGTTTATCTGCCATTCCCTTATTCGATTCTTTCTTCGTTGTCGAAGCCTTCTCACCATTCCCACATCCCGCAACCAATACACTCGTCGTTAATGCAAGTGCAGCAATTGTTGTTGTCTTTCTCTTCATTCTTCCTTCCCCCAATCTATATGTATAAGTTAAATCCTATTTAATATATTTTATTATACAAAAGATTCTGATTATTTTAAATATTTATTTTTACAAACATAGAAAAAAGCGGTTAGAAATTTCTTTCCAACCGCTTTTTTAAATAGCATTTACTTGTAATCCATCCTCTATATCAAATGGATTTTGAACTTTAAATATTTCTTCCATCAGCTTCAAAAACTCTTCTTCAGTTTTAGATTCACCATTAACCATAAGTGAGTATGGTTCCACTTCACCTAATTTATAATCGACAACAAATTGAATCTTCACCTTTTGTCTTGGCGTTCCGGTGTTATATCCTTGGAATTCTACTAATTCTAACCCTTCCGTTCCACGATAATATATCCAACCTGAATTTTGAAAATAATTTTCGAAAGATTCACCTATTGAAAAGAAAGGATATTCATAAAGCGAGCTTGTACGAACCTTTTGAATAACGTCTCGATCAGTCGGAAAAAAGAAATGACTAAAAAATATGCTAGCAACTGCTAAAATAGTAACAATTGTCGCTCCCATTTTGCTCGTTCCGCCGCTATCATTGATTAGATAGTTTTCAACTGATTTATCTTTTATTTCTCTTGCTTTTATTCGGTATATACGTCTTTCCGCAAATTGATAGTATAATCCATTTGCAAAAATCCCCATTCCAAACAGAATAAAAATGAGTAATAAAAACGTCAGAGGCACCATATTAATGATTGGCAACGCTACATTAAATCCCATATAGTACGAAAATGCATCACAAGCTACTAATAACAGCATAAATAAAGCAGCTAGTATATAATATTTACGATATCCTAGCCAGCCTATATTGAAAATAGCAGCCCAACCATTCCAGCTCCACCTAGCAATCCGCTTATTCTCAAGCTCCCATTTCCTTTGATAATACGGATATTGTCTCCCTACATATACTTCCAGTTCTTTATCTATTAACGAGCTACCTTCATCTTGTTCATTATCCAAGTTTCGCTGACAACTTGCACAATTTAACTGTTCCTCCTCGCAAGGTTGCCCACAATTTATACATTTCAAAACAATCCCTCTTCCCATCCATACGTCATTTCAAAATACCTTCGTGTTTTAATAACCACTCTTTCCTCCATAAACCACCAGCATATCCAACAAGCTTTCCACTCTTTCCTATTACACGGTGACATGGAACAATTATTGAAATTGGATTCCGACTATTCGCCCCTCCTATTGCCCGTACAGCTTTTATATTTCCAACTTTCTCTGCAATATCTAAATATGAAGCACTTACGCCGTATGGAATAGTATAAAGTGCATCCCATACATTTTTTTGAAATGCTGTTCCCTCTGCAGACAGCGGGACCGTAAACTCTTTTCTTTTCCCTTTAAAATATTCATCTAACTCATTTATACATTGTTCTATCATTTCATTTTTATTTTCTTCTTGTCGTTCATCAACAAATATAACAGACGTAATTCCTTCTTGATTCGCTGTAATTTCAAGCAAACCTACTTCGCTTTCATAATAAGCCTGGTACATATGCCATCCTCCAATTCAGTTCATATTAGTCATTGTAACACGAATATACAAAATTTTTCGTATAAGCGTTTTATTAGAGAAACAAAAAAGAGAATGGTAAAATATAAGAAAATTCAATCAAGGAGGCTATTTGATGAATTCCAAGCTTTTTTCACCTTATACAATTAAGAACGTTACACTAAAAAATCGTATCGTTATGTCGCCTATGTGTATGTATTCGTCGGAAAATGAGAATGGCCAAGTAACAAATTTCCATCTCATTCATTATGGAACAAGAGCTGCCGGTCAAGTTGGTTTAGTTATGATTGAAGCAACAGCCGTGTTACCTGAAGGTCGAATTTCTAACAAAGACTTGGGCATTTGGGATGACAACCTAATTGAAGGCTTACATAAAACGACTACTTTTATACATGATAACGGTGCAAAAGCTGCCATTCAACTCGCTCACGCCGGAAGAAAAGCTGAATTAGATACGAATGCTTTCGCTCCTTCTGCAATTCCTTTTAATGATACGATGAAAATACCAGTAGAAATGAATATACAACAAATCAAAGAGACTATATTAGCTTTTCAGAAGGCCGCGTTACGTTCAAAACAAGCCGGATTTGATGTTATCGAGCTACATGGCGCTCACGGTTACCTTATCAATGAATTCCTATCACCACTTACTAATAAACGAACGGATGAATACGGCGGCTCACCTGAAAACCGTTATCGTTTCTTACGCGAAATCATCGACTCTGTAAATGAAGTTTGGGACGGACCAATATTTGTTCGTATTTCAGCAAATGATTATCATCCTGACGGGCTAACAGTTCAAGATTATGTTCAGTATACAAAGTGGATGAAAGAACAGGGAATAGATTTAATCGATTGTAGTTCTGGTGCAGTTGTACCAGCACATATTGATGTGTATCCTGGTTACCAAGTACAATACGCCAAACATATTAAAGAGCATACTAAGATTGCAACTGGGGCAGTTGGATTGATTACGACTGGGTCACAAGCAGAGCAAATTTTAAATAATAACGAAGCAGATTTAATTTTCATCGGACGTGAATTACTTCGCAATCCGTACTTCCCAAGAATAGCGGCCAATGAACTTGGCTTTGAATTGCAAGAACCTCACCAATATAAGCGAGCACCAGGAAAAATTCATACGAATAAATAAAACCGAGAAGTCATTCTTCTCGGTTTTATTTATTCTATCGTTGTAATTTCATTTGAATTATAAGTATGGATACCCGATTCTTCTCGCAACGCGGTTATATACATACCTTTCGCCACATCTTTAGCTGAAATTGGTTTATACTTTTTGAAAGCCCCTTTAAAAATAAAAGGAATAATACGAGATAACTTTTCAGCCATTCGTTCGCCGAAACGAAATTCTTGTCGGTTTCCTACTAATAATGATGGTCTAAAAATGTGAATACCACCGATCACTAACTTTTGCAATTCTTCTTCCATTTTTCCTTTCACTTGTGAATAAAAGAAAAATGATTTAGGATTCGCTCCCATAGAAGACACAACAAGGAAATTTTGCACCCCTTGTTTTTCAGCTAAACAAGCAGCTCGTAACGTATATTCATAATCTACTTTTTTAAAATTTGCTTTTGTTTTTGCTTTTTTTATTGTTGTTCCTAAGCAACTAAAAACATCATCCACAGCAAAGAACTCTTTATATTCCTCTAATACCAAAAAATCAACTTGTTTCTGCTGTAACTTCTCATGTTGCAATTGCATTGGCTCTCTTACAAAAATAGTAACCGAATCGTAGTAATCTGATTCAAGTAATAGACGCGTTATCTCTTGTCCAACTAAACCACTTGCACCAAGTATTAACGCTGTTCGCTTATTCATATATGCATATACCTCTTATTTTACTTTTCTCTCCTTCAGTAAAATACAACCTTTAGGAGTTTCCTGCTCTTATTTTACCACAAGTAAAACACTATGCGTACGCATAGTGCTTTACTCACTCTTTTTTCTCATCTCTCTCTTGTAATTTCGTTATTGTTGTAGCGTCCCCTAAATTACTTATTAATCTTCTTAAAAAAATTAATACGAAAGATAATGGCAATACTACCGCTAATATTAATAAAATAGCTTCCATTAAGTAACCCAAGCGCTCATCCCCCTCTTTACCTCCTTTTCAATATATGAAAACAGCGTTGTCACATATGCATGCATTTGCAAAAATAATACACCTATATTTGACAACTTTATAACAAAAACAAATCGGAATGATTATTATTTATTGCAACTTCATTAAAGATGTATTATACTAAGTTCGCAAACTAAAACGTAATTATTCCGTTTTGTATTAAAATGATATTTTTCTTATATAATTGGGGAAAATATATCCGTAAAAAAGAAAAGAGGAGAACTTCATGCCTAAAAGATTGACTATATTTTCATTCTTACTTATTTTTACCTTAATTTTCGCTGGCTGCTCAAATAAAAAAGAAAGTAATGCCAAGAAAGATGGAAAGCTAACAGTTTATACAACGATTTTCCCACTTGCTGATTTCGCAAAGAAAATCGGTGGCGACTATGTAAATGTTGAAGCAATTTACCCACCTGGTGCAGATTCACATACATTTGAACCAAGTCAAAAACAAACAGTACAAGTTGCAAAAGCCAATTTATTCGTTTATAACGGCGCTGAATTAGAACCATTTGCTGAAAAAATGGAAAAAACATTACAAAAAGAAAATGTTAAAATTGTAAATGCATCTAAAGGTATTGAGCTTCGTGCTTCTACTGAAGAAGAGCATCATGATCATGGAGATGGCCATAAAGAAGATGAACATCATCACGATAAAGATCCACATGTTTGGTTAGATCCTACTCTAGCAATGAAACAGGCAGAAAAAATTAAAAATGCACTTGTAGAATTACAACCTGAACATAAAAAAGAATTCGAAAAAAACTTTGCAGCACTTCAAACTAAATTTACTGATTTAGACGATCAATTTAAGGCAGCTGTAGCGAACGCAAAAACGAAAGAAATTTTAGTTTCTCATGCTGCCTATGGTTACTGGGAACAACGATACGGCCTAAAACAAATTCCTATCGCTGGAATTTCAGCTTCTGATGAGCCATCTCAAAAACAGCTTGCTGACATTACAAAAACAGTAAAAGAACATAATCTAAAATATATTTTATTCGAAACTTTCTCTACTCCAAAAGTAGCATCTGTTATTCAAAAAGAAACTGGTACAAAAGTTTTACGCTTAAATCACTTAGCTACTGTTTCTGAAGATGATGCAAAAAATAATAAAGATTACTTCACTTTAATGGAAGAAAACGTAAACACATTGAAAGAAGCAACAAACTAATACATTATATTTTCTAGGCAGCTGAATCTAGTATTCAGCTGCCTTTTTATGTATTTATCCTTGACTTGACCAAAATAACAAGTAAAATTATCCATATTAGCTTTAAAGCTATATTAATTTAGAAGGTGAGTTGGAATTATGAATCTTCACATTTGTGAAGTAACAGCAAAAAATTGGCGTTCAGTAGTTGCTTTAGACGTCGCAAAAGATCAGCAACAATTTATTGAAAGTAACGCGTTTTCTTTAGCAGAATCATTATATGAAGGAAACGGAACGTCAGTAGGTTTATATGATGGAGAAACACTTGTAGGTTATGCAATGTATGGATGGTATTCAGTAAAACATAAAAGTGTATGGCTCGATCGCTTTATGATTGACCAACAATATCAAGGAAAAGGATACGCAAAACGTTTCCTTCGCTTACTCATTCAATTCTTACAAGAAAAATTTGAATGCAAAATAATTTACTTAAGTTTACATCCAGCCAACAAACTTGCAATGGGACTGTATGAATCATTTGGTTTCCGCTTAAATGGTGATATTGATGATGAAGGTCCAGTTGTGGGTGTTGTAATGGAGTTACTAATAGACGAAAATACAAGCCTGTGAAAACAGGCTTTTTATTATACATGTATCAATTTTTAGTTTCTTTCCCTTATTTAATTCTGTTTTGTAATCTAATAGAATGCTCATAAAAATAAGCCTGCAATTTACGCAGACTTATTTCACACACTCCTCGAAATGTTCTTGGAACCACTCTTTATTAATATCTCTTCCGATAAAAACTACTTCACTTACTCGCTCTTCACCCTCTTGCCACTCTCTATCGTACGAAGCGGCAAATAACGTATGTACACCTTGGAAAACGATACGTTTATCTACTCCGTCTATCGATAAAATTCCTTTGTAACGATATAAATATTCCCCTAGCTCTTGAACGACAGCTGACATCCACTCATTAAGCTTTTGTAAATCCAGCGGACGTTCTTCACGTAATACAAATGATTTCACACCTTCTAAGTGGTTATATTCTTTATGAGGGTAAATTTGCAACGTATCTTTCGTTTTAAACGTTTGAATTTGTAATAAAGATGGTATATCTACCTCACAGTTAGTCGCCTCGATTAACTTTGCAGTCGGGTTAATTCCTTGAAGTTCATGCAAAAGATTTTCTTTCTCACTCTCTTCAATTAAGTCTAATTTATTTACTAAAACGACATCAGCAAACGCAATTTGCTCTTTTGCTTCTAATCCTTTTTCAAAATGTTTATGTATATGATAACTATCTACCACCGTTACAACACCATTAATTTGGTATGCAGATTGAATGACTGGATCTAAAAAGAATGTTTGAATAATCGGCCCTGGATTTGCAAGGCCAGTCGTTTCAATTACTAAACCATCAAAATCCATTTTCCCTTCCGCTTTTACGTCCAGTAACTGTTTTAAAGCAACGAGTAAATCTTCACGTACAGTACAGCATAAACAGCCATTTGTCATTTCCATAATTTCTTCTTCCACATTCATAATCAACTGATTATCAATGCCAATTTGCCCTATTTCATTTACAATCACCGCTAATTTCTTACCGTGATTTTCTGATAAAATACGATTTAATAATGTCGTTTTCCCAGATCCAAGAAAACCAGTTAATATTGTTACTGGAATCATTTCGTACATCTCCTTCTAGCTATATGTTTCTACATTATAGCATATGAACACTCCCCCACTTAGCAAATCTTGAAGTGGGGGTTTCTAACGTTTCGACCTAACGGACGATTAACGTCAGGGGAGTTAACACATTAGCGAGCTGTTTCAC